>JARRPS010000063.1:0-8969 GCA_037382625.1 Gemmatimonadota bacterium
ACGATCCTCAACGGGGCCACCGACCGGAGCCTCGTCCTGCTCGATGAGATCGGTCGAGGCACATCGACCTACGACGGGGTGGCCATCGCGTGGGCGGTCACCGAGCATATCCATGAAGAACTGGGCGCTCGCACGGTCTTCGCCACCCACTACCACGAACTCGTCGAGCTCGCGGACTCGCTTCCCGGCGTCGAGGCCTGGAACGTCGCCGTGCGGGAGACCGGAGACGAAATCGTCTTCCTTCGGCGTCTCGAGCCGGGTGGATGCGATCGGTCCTACGGTGTCCACGTGGCGCGGCTCGCCGGGGTGCCGCGTCCCGTGATCGACCGCGCCTTCGAGGTCCTGCACGAGCTCGAGGACGGGCCGGACGGGGGGACGCGGCTGGCGCACCTGGTCGATCGAGGCCGAAACCAGCTCTCGCTGTTCGGCGCGACCGATCCGGAACTGGCCGAGAAGATCGCAGCCGTGGATGTAGATCGGCTCACGCCCCTGGAGGCGCTCCTTCTGGTGAGCGAGTGGAAGCGCATGCTCGAGAGGGAGCGGTGAGCGCAACCCGACGCTCCAGCCACCGGAGCACCGTCGCCAGGCTCAAGAGCCGCCTTCGTATCCGGGGCGGCTCCCTCCTGGCCGCGTGTACGTGCGTCGCAGGCTGCGTCGATACGGTGAACCCGGGGCGCGCCGGGCTGCGCCTCGGTCTGGAAGAGGGACCGCTCCGCCCTCCGGCGGCGACAGAATCGGGGGTATTCGAGTTTCCCCGTAGCGCGTGGGAGAGGGGGATCGGCGGAACCACCGTACTCAAGATCCTGATAGCCGCCGACGGAACGGTCGACTCGGCGATCGTTCTCGAGTCGAGCGGGTACCGGCCCCTCGACTCCGCGGCTGTCGCGAACGCCGGCAAGCTCCGCTACCGGCCGGCGGAGCAGGGCGGCGAAGCCGTGCCGATCTGGGGCCGTCTTCCCGTGATCTACCCACTTCCGGAAGAGGGAGAGGCCGATGGGCCCTCGCGTCCCTGATTCGATGCCACCCGAAAATTCGGGCGCTGCGGGCGCCGTGTATGACAGCGTGATCGAGGCGATCGGTCGGACCCCGCTCATCCGACTCCGCCGGCTGACCGATGGGATTCGAACCCCCGTCTACCTCAAGATGGAGTCGTTCAACCCCGGAGGCTCGGTCAAGGACCGCATCAGTCTCGCGATGATCGAGTCCGCCGAGCGCGCGGGCCTGCTGGGACCCGGGGGAACCGTCGTGGAGGGCACCTCGGGGAATACGGGCGTCGGTCTCGCGATCGTGGCCGCCGTACGCGGATATCGATGCATCTTCACGATCCCCGACAAGATGAGCGCCGAGAAGATCAAGCTGCTTCGCGCCTATGGCGCGGAAGTGGTGATCACGCCCTCGGACGTGCCGCCCGACCATCCGGAGTACTACGTCAACGCCGCGCGCCGGATCGCCGCAGAGACACCGGGCGCGTTCATGGCGGACCAGCACTACAACCCGGACAACCCCCAGGCGCACTTCGCCACCACGGGGCCCGAGATCTGGCAACAGACGGGCGGTCGGGTGACCCACTTCGTCGCGTCTCCCGGGACAGGAGGGACGATCAGCGGCACGGGGCGATACCTGAAGGAACAGAACCCGGAGATCCGGATCGTCGCCGGAGATCCGGAAGGCTCGATCTACGCCGAGTACGCCCGAACCGGCGAGAAGGGGCCGGACGCACCTTATCTCGTCGAAGGAATCGGCAACGACAAGCTCTCGGGCACCCTTCACTTCGAGTGGATCGACGAATTCCGGACGGTCACGGACCTAGACTCCTTCGCCATGGCAAGGCGGCTGGCACGCGAAGAGGGGCTGCTTTCGGGCGGTTCGACGGGGCTGATCGTCAGCGTCGCTCTGGATGTCGCGCGCGAAGTGGACGACCCCGATGCCTGCGTGGTGGCCCTGCTCTGCGACTCCGGCGAGCGGTACCTTTCCAAGGTGTTCGACGAGGACTGGCTGCGGGCGAATGGACTGGAAGGGGTTCTGAATGCGGAAGCGGAGGCCGGCGAATGAGAATGGAGGAGTCCGCGTGAGGGCGATCCGGGCCGGCGCAGCATGAGCACGCTTCGCGTGGCGGTCCTGCTCGGAGGTACGAGCGAGGAGCGGAGGGTCTCGCTCGCCTCCGGGCGCGCCGTCGTCGAGGCGTTGCGCAGTCGCGGGCACTCGGTCGTGGCCGTCGATCCCGCCTTCGGTGCGATCCCCGGTGACGAGGAAGATCACTATCTCGGGGGCGCGGTCGGACCGGCCCCCCCTGACCTCGAAGCGCTGCGGAAGATGGGGCTTTCGGCTCTCGGCACGGCGCTCGCCGAACTGCCTGCGGTTCGCGACGCCGATGTCGCCTTCATTGCGCTTCACGGCGGTGATGGAGAGAACGGTCGGGTGCAGGCCGTTCTCGATATGGGAGGCGTGCCGTATACCGGCAGTGGATTCCTCGGCTGTTCCCTCGCCTTCGACAAGCGGTTGTCGAAAGAGCTTCTCGTCCAGGCCGGCGTGCCCACGCCGGACTGGGCCCGACGGGGCGAGGCACCCGGATCGACCCTTGGACGGATGGGCCTTCCCCTCGTCGTGAAGCCCTCCTGCGGAGGGTCGACCGTCGGCCTGACGATCGTGCGCCAGGCGGAGGAGCTCGGAGCCGCGATCGGGCTCGCGGGCCGCTACGATGACGACGTGCTCTGCGAGACCTTCGTTCCGGGGCGCGAACTGACCGTAGCGCTGCTCGACGGGGAGCCGCTTCCAGCGGTAGAAATCTTCCCCGGTCACGAGATCTACGATTACGAGTCGAAGTACACTCCGGGCCTGTCACGCTACGAGGCGCCCGCCGACCTCGATTCCGACGAACAGGATCGGTTGGCGGAGCTCGCTGTCCGATCCTGGCACGCGTTGCGGCAGGAGTCTTTCAGCCGTATCGACTTCCGCCAGGATGAGAGCGGGGAATTCTGGTGCCTGGAAGCGAATTCGGTCCCGGGTCTGACGGCGACCAGCCTCGTTCCGAAAGCGGCGGAGGCCGCGGGCATCCGGTTCCCGGAATTGTGCGAACGGATCGCGGCGGCGGCCGTGGAATCGCGCCGACCCGCAGAGCGAAAGGGCTGACCGGCATGGGTCTCTGGGATCGCTCGTATACGGGAGGTCCGCAGCGCCGGGCCGGCGGCGGGTTCGGCGTCGGCGCCGGGAGCGGCTGGAGCGGCACCGGTCGACGCGACCCGTTCGCGGCGCTGACGCCATGGGTGAAACGGCTGCTGGCGATCAACTTCGCCATCTGGGCTCTCATGGCGATCGGCCTGATTCCCTGGAGCGCCGCTCGCGACCTGCTCGCCTTTTCCGCGGATCGGGTGCTCGTGCGTCCCTGGACGTTCGTGACCTACATGTTCGTCCACGCGGGATTCGGGCACCTCTTCTTCAACATGCTCGCCCTGTTCTTCTTCGGACCTCCGCTCGAGCGGACCTGGGGAAGCCGGGACTTCATCCGTTACTACCTGGTGTGCGGGGTCGGTGGCTCGGTCGCGGCGCTTCTGCTGGTGAACCTGGTCGGAGTCGCCCCGATGGTGGGAGCTTCAGCGGCGATCTTCGGCATCCTGCTCGCGTTCGCCCTGACCTGGCCGGATGCGCCCATCTATCTCTGGTTCCTGCTCCCGATCAAGGCGAAGTACTTCGTCGGCTTCCTCGCCCTGATGACGCTCTACTCGACCATCTCGTCGGGTCGCGCGGCCGGTGGGACCGCACACTGGGCGCACCTCGGCGGCCTGGTGGCAGGCTGGCTCTGGCTGCGTTTCGGCGACCGGATCGGTACTTCCGCGGGTCGGGCGATCGGTAAGGCCCGGCGAGCGGGACGGACCCTCAAGAGCGTCAGCCCGGAGAAGAAGCCGGGCGATGCGAAGCGAACGTCGAGGCGGCGACCCGGGTCTCCGGCTTCCAACGATGCGCTCGATGAAGTGAACCGGATTCTCGACAAGATCGGAGAGCGGGGAATGGACTCGCTGACCCCGGCCGAGCTCGAGTTTCTCAATGAAATGAGTCAGCAGAAGAGCGATCCCGACCGGAAACACTGAGCCCCGCCGATCGACCTTTCGGCCCGCCGACGGCGCGGATAGTATGGCAGGTCTGTCCTTCTTCGTACGACTCCCCAGCCAGGAGGAAAAGGCGCGATGGCCGTCGAATATCGTTCCCCCGACATCAGAAACGTCGTCATCCTCGGTCACGGCGGAAGCGGCAAGACGACCCTCACGGATGCTCTCTGCTATATCTCCGGCTCCACCACCCGTCGCGGGCAGGTGGAGAACGGCACCTCCCATACCGACTTCACCCAGGAAGAGATCGACCACGGGATCTCGATCAATCTCGCGGTGGCCCGTGCCGAGTGGTTGGACACCAAGCTCAATCTGATCGACACCCCCGGGTACCTCGATTTCTTCGGCGAGGTGATGGCCGGCGTTCGTGTCGCCGACGGTGCGCTGGTGGTCGTGGGAGCGACGACGGGGGTCGAGGTGGGGACCGAGCGCTGCTGGCGGGCCGCCGAGGCGCGGGGACTTCCGCGAATGGTGTTCATCAGCATGATGGACCGGGAGAACGCCAACTTCGACAAGGCGTTCCAGCAGATCCGGAACTCGTTCGGAAGCGGAGCGATTCCGGTGGAGGTCCCGATCGGCAGCGGCGACAAATTCACGGGCATCGTGAACCTGTTCTCCGGCCACGCGCATGGGTATCGGCCCAGTTCCGACAAGGGGGAATACGATCATATCGACGTCCCCGAACAGGTCGCGGCGACCGTGGCGTCGTACCGGGAGCAGCTCATCGAGTCGATCGCGGCGACCGACGACGAACTGCTGGAGGCCTACCTCGAAGGCGAGGAGCTCGACCGGGAACGGGTACTCGAGGGAATGAAGCAGGGAATGGCCCGGGGAGAGCTTTTCCCGGTGTTCTGCGGTTCCGGGGAATCGGGCCGCGGAGCCCGCGCCGTCCTGAAAAAGCTCGTGGAACTGATGCCGGCCCCGAACGAGATCGGGCCCGTGAAAGCCACCGACATCCGCGGCAATGAAGTCGAGCTCGAGCCGGAGGATAGATCCGCGCTCACGGCGCTGGTATTCAAGACGACGCAGGAACCGAGAGTCGGAGAGCTCAGCTATTTCCGGGTCTTCACGGGCAAGGCCGAAGGCGGATCGACGGTCGACAACGCGGTCCGCGGTTCGACCGAGCGGATCTCCCACATCGGCATTCCCGACGCGAGCTCACGTGACGAAGTGGAACGGCTGCACGCCGGGGACATCGGTGTCGTGGCGAAGCTGAAGGACACGCACACGGGTGATACGCTGAGCTCGGCCGGAAAGGGTCTGACGCTGCCCGCGATCGAGTGGCCGAAAGCCGACATCGCGATCGCCCTCAAGCCCGCCTCCCGCGGCGAGGAGGACAAGCTGGCCAACGGGCTCTCGAAGCTGCACGAGGAGGATCCGACCTTCTCGGCCGCATTCGATCCGGAGCTCGGCCAGACGATCGCGCGCGGTCTGGGTGAACTGCACCTGAACATCGCGCTGGAGCGCCTCGACCGGAAGTACGGGGTCAAAGTGGAGACCGAGCCACCGAGGATTCCTTACCGGGAGACCATTACCCGGTCTGCCGAGGGGCAGGGTCGCTACAAGAAGCAGACGGGCGGACGGGGACAGTTCGGCGACTGCTGGCTTCGGATCCGGCCCCGTGCCCGAGGCGAGGGGTACGAGTTCATCAACAAGATCGTGGGGGGCGCCATCCCCGGGAAATTCGTCCCGGCGGTGGACAAGGGCGTGAAGGAGGCCGCCGATCGCGGTGTGATCGCGGGGTATCCCGTCGTAGACTTCGAGGTGGAGTGCTACGACGGATCCTACCACTCGGTGGACAGCTCGGAGATGGCCTTCAAGATCGCCGGGTCGATGGCCTTTCAGAAGGTCGTGAAGAGCGCGAAGCCGATCCTGCTCGAGCCGATCATGACGATCACGGTGAGGGTGCCCGAGGACTACATGGGGGAAGTGATCGGAGACCTCAACCAGCGCCGCGGCAGGATCCTCGGGATGGACGCCGACGGGCACTGGCAGGAAGTAAAGGCCCACGTGCCTCTCGCGGAGCTCTACAAGTACTCTACTTCCCTGCGCTCCCTGACCCAGGGGAAGGGTCTGCACGATCGGGAGTTTCACGGGTACGAGCCCGTTCCCTCCGACGTCACGCAGAAGGTGATCGAAGAGGCCGAGGCACTGAAGGAGGCCGAGGGGCACTGACCGGCGTCCGGGTAAACGGCAACGACAGACGGGAGACAGAGGCAGTTGGCGGGACACAGCAAATGGGCGCAGATCAAGCGCCAGAAGGCCGTGACGGACGCCGCCCGCGGGCGGACTTTCGGCAAGATGGGGCGAGAAATCGCAGTGGCCGCGCGCCTCGGCGGTGGGGATCCGAACTTCAACGCCCGCCTTCGAACGGCGATCGCGGCCGCGAAGGCCGTGAACATGCCGGCCGCGAACATCGACCGGGCGATCCAGCGGGGAACCGGCGAGCTGCCGGGAATGAGCTTCGAGGAGACGACCTACGAGGGGTACGGACCGGGCGGCGTCGCGCTGTTACTCGAGTGCGTGACCGACAACACGAATCGCACGGTGGCCGAGCTTCGTCATCGGATCGAGAAGTCGGGCGGGAACCTCGGTCAGACCGGCTCGGTGGCGTGGATGTTCGAGCGGAAGGGACAGATCTACGTGGACGCCGGGCGCTTCACCGAAGAGGCGGTGTTCGAATCGGCGATCGCCGCCGGGGCGGAAGACCTGGGCACCGAGGATGGCACGCACGTTCTCACAACGGCGGTGACCGACTTCCACGTCGTCCAGGAGGCTCTGGCAGCGTCAGGGATCGAGGTGGAGGAAGCCGAGCTCGCCTGGCTGCCTCAGAACACGATCCGGGTGGAGGGGAAGGAGGCCGACAGGCTCCTGCGGCTGATCGAGGACCTCGAGGAGCACGACGACGTGATGAAACTGTGGGCGAACTTCGAGGTGGACGACGAAGCGTTCGCGGCCATGGGAGCCGAATGATCGAAGCTCCGGTCGCGCGCCACGGGTCAACGAGGGGGACGGGGCGCGGCTCCGTCCCCCGTGCGTCTGCATGAGGGTCCTCGGGATCGATCCCGGCTCGGCGGCGACCGGATTCGGGGTCGTGGAGGGCAGTTCCCAGCGTGTGCGCCTCGTGGAATGCGGTGTGATCCGGCCCACGCGCGGAGCCGAGCTCGCCGACCGACTCCTCGAGATCCACGAAGGAATCGTTTCGGTGATCGACCGGGCGGGGCCCGAGTGCATGGCGGTCGAGGGTGTGTTCTACCGCGAAAATCCGCGCACGGCGGTGATCCTGGCTCATGCCAGGGGCGTCGCCCTGCTCGCCGGCGCCGGACGCGGACTGCTCGTCGCGGAGTATCCGCCCGCCGAGATCAAGAAGGCCGTCGTCGGGACCGGTCGCGCCACCAAGGACCAGGTGGGCTGGATGGTGCAGAAGCTGCTCGGTCTCGCCGAACCGCCTCGACCCAGCGACGCCGCCGACGGCTGTGCGGCCGCCATCTGCCACATTCTCACCGGAACGGGGCCGCTGGCGACGCGCCGGGCGGAGGCAGGCCGATGATCGGACGGGTCCGGGGCGCGCTCGTAGCGGTGAAGGCGGACCGGGTCACCCTGATGACTCCCGGGGGTGTCGGTTACGTCCTGCACGTGCCGACCGGTGTCTTCGAGGGGCTGCCGGCGATCGGCGAGACCGTGGAGCTGTACACGACGCTTGCGGTGCGCGAGGACACGCTGCTCCTGTTCGGATTCGTCACCGACCGGGACCGGGATCTCTTCCTGCGACTGCGAACGGTGTCGGGGGTGGGGCCGATGCTCTCGCTCGCGATTCTCAGCGCACTCCCCGCCCGCCGCGTGGTGGGCGCGATCCGCTCCCGGGAAGCCGCGGTCCTTCAGACCGTGAGTGGGGTCGGCAAGAAGACCGCCGAGCGAATCGTGCTCGATCTCTCGGACAAGCTGGACGATCTCGGCTGGCAGGATGATGGAGTCCCGGAGACTCGGCCGGGGGGCGTGGCGGAGGCGCTCGAAGCCCTGCGCGCACTCGGCTATTCATCCGCAGAGGCGGAATCAGCCGTCGCGGCCGCCCGGCGCGAGGCCGCCCCCGAGACCCTCGGGACCGAGGAGCTCGTCCGGGCCGCGTTGCGTCACCTCTGAGCGGGAATGGATCGAAGAACGACGGTTGCCGGATCGCAAGGACGGAGATGAGATGACGGAGAGGATCGAGGTAACGACGCCGGACGCGATTCTGGGCGAGGAGACCCTGGAGCAGTCGCTCCGGCCCGCCCGGCTGTCGGAGTTCGTCGGACAGGAGAAGGTGAAGGAAGCGCTGGACGTCTATATCCGCGCGGCCATCGGTCGCGAGGAGGCGCTCGACCACGCCCTCTTCTTCGGACCTCCGGGACTCGGAAAGACCACGCTCGCGATCCTCATGGCACGCGAGCTGGGTGTGAACATCAAGATCACCTCGGGCCCGGTTCTCGAGAAGCCGGGGGACCTGGCGGCTCTTCTCACCAACCTCGAGCCGCGCGACATCCTGTTCATCGATGAAATCCACCGACTGCGGCCGGTGATCGAGGAATACCTGTACCCTGCGATGGAAGACTACCGGATCGAGATCCGACTCAGCGACGGTGCCCGCGCCCAGACCGTCTCGATGCGGATCGAGAGATTCACGCTGGTCGGGGCGACCACTCGCTTCGGACTGCTGACGGCCCCGATGCGGGCGAGATTCGGCGTGGTGGAGCGGCTCGGCTACTATCCGGCCGACGACCTGCAGAAGATCGTCACCCGCTCGGCGTCGATTCTCGGGGTGCCGGTTCGCGAGGACGGCGCGGGAGAGATCGCTCGCCGCTCCCGTGGGACTCCCCGGATCGCCAATCG
>JARRPS010000064.1:0-8876 GCA_037382625.1 Gemmatimonadota bacterium
CCAGCCAGGCGACCAGCTCGGTGTCGGTCCGGCCTGCGGATCCGAGAGGCGGAATCCGGCGCGATGTCCGCTCCCGCAGGATGAACCCACCACCGAGCGGGAGCGTGTCCAGCTCCCGGCGCGCCCAGCCCGCCCGGTCCGTGCCCCGGTACAGAGCGAACCACGACTCACCGGTAGGCAGAACTCGTGCGGCCCTGGCCAGGCGCTCGGCCGTAGGGACGCGAAGAGTTCGCCAAACGTGCGCGGAGAGAGCCGCAGCCCAGATCAGGAGCAGTGCCGCGGCGACGGTCCGTCGTCCCGGAGCTACAGAGATCATCGACGCTCCGGCCCGGGCTGACGAGGTTCCCTTCGGAGAGTGCGAGCTCGCGCCCGCGCCAGGGCGGCCGGGTCATCGACGTCGACGGGGGAGAGACCGTCCACCGGAACCTCGCACGCCTCGAGTCCGAGCGAGGAGAGGCGTTCCCAGTTCGATCTCGAATCGTCGGGTGTCGTAACGGCCTCGATCGCCATCGCCCACGCCTCTCTGATGAGCAGCACCGGGTGCCCCGGACGGTCCCGATAGCGAGCCCGCAACAGCCCGGCCCCGCTCGCGCGCCACGTCGAGACGGTCGCTCGGATCGTCTCTTCCCGGATCCCCGGCTCGTCACCGAGCAGGACGACCACGGCCCGCGCATCCTCGGATCGACCCAATGCCGCGAGACCGGCCCCCAGGCTCGATGGAGGGCCCCGCCTCCACTCGTCGTGTGAAACCGTGACTACGTCCGAGTCCTGGAGATGCCGCCGCAGTCGCGCCCCGGCGGCACCCACGACCACGTGGATCGGTCCCAGGTCGGATCGTCGAGCCGCGGAGATCACCGCATCGACCACGACTCCATCGCCCCAGGGCCGGAGAAGCTTCGTCGTGCCCGGCATGCGCGAGGAAGCACCGGCCGCGAGTATGAGAGCGGCGACATCCCGAGCCCCGGACTCCCGCATCACACCCCTCGGTCGCCTGGCAGATTCCAATGCCGGATGAGTTCGGCGAGAATCGAGATGGCGATTTCTTCGGGCGATTCGGCGCCGATATCAAGGCCGATCGGTCCCCGTACCTTTTCGATCAGCTCCGGATCGACTCCATCCTCGCGCAGCGCTTCTCTTCGGGCTCGCTGTGTCCTGCGCCCCCCGAGCAGACCCACGTAGCCCGCGCCGCCCTCCAGCGCCGCCCGGAGTGCCTTGCCGTCCAGGCGCGGGTCGTGGGCCAGGACCGCCACCGCATCTGCGGGACCGAGCCCCGCTTCGCGCAGCGCCACCCCCGGCTCGGATCGGATCGTGTCGGCACCGGCGTCCTTCGCCCGGAGCGCGAGCGTCTCCCTCGGATCCACGATCATGACGGGAAAGCCGAGGACGCGGCCGAGACCCGCGAGTGCGATCGCCATTGAGGTGGCCCCCACGACGAACAGCCGTGGCGGCTTGAGTATCGGCTCGACAAACAGCCGATCACCCGGCGCCGGGACCGATATCGTCGGACGGGACCTCACCTCGAGGGACCTCAGCGCCCACTCGTATGCACGCCCGTCGCGGTCGGCGTCACCGAGGCTGCCAATCCGCTCGCCCGCGGCCGTCACGAGCAACTGGCGACCCGGACTCGGACCCGATAGATCGGTCACCAGGACTCCTTCTCGACCATCGTCCGCCGCCTTCGCGAGCCACGCCCACACCGGGTCACCGGGCTCGTGGCGCTGCACCAGGACCTCGATCGCCCCTCCGCACGAGAGTCCGACGGCCGTGGCGGCGGCGTCGTCGATTCCGTATCGGACCAGTCGGGCCGGGGCGCCGGCGCTGACGGCAGCGAGGTGTTCCCCCAGGTCGGCCTCGACGCAGCCGGCGGAGATGGAACCGGCCGTGGCTCCGCCGGGTCCGACGGAAAATCTCGCACCGGGCGCGCGCGGCGCGGAACGCCAGGCCTCGACGAGCAGCGCGACACCGGTCGCTTCTCCGCGTTGCGAACCCCGTCGGATGAACTCCATCACCTCATGTACGCTCATGGTGGTACATTTTCGGTCGCGCCGGTCCGCCGCGACAGTCCGATGGCGCTTGACGCTCCCGCGACTGGCGGCTCTGTTCGAGAGCCGACCTCAACGGAAGGAAAGTGCGTGACCGTCACGCTGGAAAAGAGCTTTCGAATCGACCGGGACCGCGACGAGGTCTGGCGGTTCCTCACGAATCCGGCCAACGTCGCGGCCTGTTTGCCGGGAGCGCGGCTCGTCCAGGTATTGGACGAGCGGACCTTCGAGGGTGAGGTGAGGCTGAGGTTGGGTCCCTTCGGACTGGTGTTCCGGGGCCTGGCGCGGTTCACGGAGCTCGATCCTGACGAATGGCACGCCCGTCTGGAAGCTTCGGCGTCCGAACTCAAGGGCTGGGGAACCGGCCAGATGTGGATGCGCAGTCGACTGCTGCCCGAGCAGGGCGCCACGCGAGTGGAGCTGGAGCAGTCCTTCCAGGTGTCCGGCCGGCTCTCGGGGGTCGTCGCAACGGGGCTGCTCCGCCGAGCGGCCGATTTCGTCATGACCCGCTTCGCCTTTTCCGTGCGCTCGAAAATCGAGAACGAGGAGGGCTGAGACCCCGGGTCAGACCGTGCGGTGGACCTCTCGCAACTGACCGTCCTCGTGAAGAATGAACATCCCCGAAATTCCGAGTGCGTGTTCCGGCGATCCCCCGTATACGACGACGGCATCGCTTCCGAGGCTACGTGCCGCCGTGAGAGCCGCTGTCGCGCGCAGCAGCAGGTTCGCCGCGCTATCGATCTCCTCGTCGTACGCCGCGATGCCGGCATTCAACCGGAGGCGACCGTCCCAAGGCGAAGGCCGTGTCTCCACTTCCGCCAGAACCCGATTCGCGAACGCCCAGGCGCCCGGAATCCCTTCGCCCTGGAGCAGGACGATGAAGGTGTGCTCATCGAGTCGACCGACGACATTCATGGCGCGGGTTTCGGACTTCAGCGTCTCGGCCGTCGTGCCCAGCGCCTCCGCCGCCACGGCCGGTCCCTGGATCGCGACGTACTCCTCGAGATCCGCGATCTCGAACAGAACCACGGAGAGCGGAGGTTTGCGTCGAGCCCCGGCAAAGAGCTTGTCCAGGAAGTAGTGGAGCGAGGCGCCCGAAGGAAGATCGATCAGCTCCGCGGCCGCCCGGACGCTGGTGGACCCTGACATTCCGGATTCCAGCTCGCGACCCCAGCTCTCGCAGAGAATTCCCGCGCCGAGTGCAGTCGCAGCCAACGTGACGACCACGGCGCCGAGTGCGGTCAGGTCCGGAGGCGTACCATCCCGGACGCTGACGGCGAACGTCGTGAGGAGGATCGGAACGGCTGCCCACGCCAGTCCGTACAGGGCCCCGAGCCAACCCAGGTGGCGAGTTGCAAGAAACACGGGAACCAGCCCGAGAAGCCAGACCAGGTTGATCGAGGCACCCGCCTCGGGTGGCGCCAGCAGCCGAAGCAGGGCTGCGACCAGCGGCGCCACGACACTGAGGACGAACGGGATACTCGGCATCTGACCTCCCGAGCCCCTGGCCTGCGGGGCTACACGCGTATCACCCTCCCGACACGCGCAATTTCCGGACCGCCTCGGTCAATTCGGGCACGACTTCAAATGCATCGCCGACGATTCCGTAATTGGCGACATCGAAAATCGGGGCTTCCGGATCCTTGTTCACCGCCACGATCACGTTTGCGGTGCGCATCCCGGCGAGGTGCTGAATTGCGCCGCTGATTCCGATCGCGAAGTAGAGGCTCGGAGAGACGACCTTCCCGGTCTGACCGACCTGCTCGCCGTGGGGTCGCCAGCCCGCATCCACCACGGCCCGGCTCGCGCCGAGCGTGGCCTCGGAACCGAGCGCCTCGACCAGTTGCTCCAGGATCTCCCACCTCTCGGGACCCTGAAGTCCCCGGCCACCGGCAACGACGATATCCGCTTCCCGGACGTCGAGACGATCGCGTTCACCCTTCTCGATCGGTCCGACGCTTGTCCTCCGCACCGGATCCGGAGCCGCGGGACGCTCCACCACTCCCGCGCCGGCCTGCTCGAGGACCGGGAACACGTTGGGCCGGATGGAGAGAAGGGCGGGAGACTCGCGGAATCGAAGCCGGGCGTAGGCCTTTCCGGCGTAGACGGGACGGGTGACCACGATCGCCCCGTCCTCGACGGAGAGTTCCGTCACCTCGCTGGCCAGTGAGCGTCGCAGACGACCGGCCGCCCGCGCCGACAGATCCTTCCCCTGCGCGGACGCCGGAAAGATGATCGCCGCGGGTGACAGCTCGCCCGCGAGGTGCTCTATCACCGCGATGGCCGCATCCGGATCGTACGCTGCCAGCGCGTCGGCTTCGACGGCGATGATCCGGTCCGCACCGAAAGCCGCCAGTGCCTCCGCCGCCTCCGCCGTGCCCGTCGCACCGAGCGCGAGCGCGACCACGGAACCTCCGAGCTCGTCGGCCAGCGACCTCGCCGCCGAAACGGTTTCCCGTGCGACGGCGCGCGGCGCTCCGTCTCTCATCTCCAGATATGCGATCACGTCTGTCATCAGAGTACCTTGACCTCCTCCCGAAGTCTCCTTACGAGCTCGGGCACGGCCTCGGCTCCCTCGCCGAGGATCTGCGGTTCGGGGCGGGCGGGCGGGCCGCTGAGCTCCAGCAGCTCCAGTCCTCCCTCGACGAGCGTCACGTCCTTTTCCTCGAGTGGCTTCTTCTTGGCGGCCATGATCCCCTTGAGACTCGGATAACGGGGCTCGTTCAGTCCCTTCTGCGCGGCGATGATGCCGGGGAGATCGAACTCGACCGTCTCGTGGCCTCCCTCGACCTCTCGTCTGGCCACGGCCCGCGCGCCTTCGATCTCCAGAGAGACGACGACCGTGGCGGCCGGGAGTCCGAGCAACTCGGCGACCATCGCGGGCACCTGCATCCCGTCATCATCGATCGCCTGTTTGCCGAACAGCAGAAGATCGAATGAGCGATCGCGGATCTCATCGGCGAGGGCCACGGCGACGGGCAAGCCGTCGAATCCGGTCTCGGCCCTCAAGAGGACCGCCTCGTCCGCTCCCATCGCCAGCGCCTGGCGCAGCGTCTCCCGGGCATCGTCACCGCCGACCGTGAGCACGGTTACGACACCTTCGCCCGCCGCTTCCTTACGCCGGATCGCCTCCTCCAGGGCATACTTGTCGTACTCGTTCATGTCGAACTTGACGCCCGAGCGATCGACACCGAGACCGTCGGGAGAAATGCGGACTCTCGTCTCGGAGTCCGGCACCCTCTTGATGCAAACGATGGAGTTCACTGTCGGTTCTTTCCCCTTGAGTTCCGTATCGTAGCGGTGACCGTCCGCCGGCGGTGGGTCTGTCAGATCCCGAATCCGCGAACGCGCCCGGTCTCTTCGTCCGTCAGGCAGTACAGCCGGCAGGAAACCAGGTCGATGAGGTCATCCGTGACCTGGACCTCGGTCCGAATCCGTTCCCGATCTTCATCATCTTCCGGTCGCGTCGTTCGCAGCTCGACAAGGCGACCGGCGAGCCAGAGAAGGAAATCGTGGGCTACGTCCCTGTGCTCGCGGTCGCGATCCGGTTCTCCGTTGTCGGAGCGCGGGAGCAGCGCATCGACGAGAGTCAGGAGTCCCGGGAAGACCATCTCCGTCAGCTCCCCGTCCGAGATTCGCTCCTCGTCGGTGAGCTGCTCCCAGTTGAGCTCGTTCCAGTACAGGTCGCACGCATCTTCGAGGAGGTGCTTTCGCGATGCCGGCGCGGTCGGCCGAACGATGATGTCATCGGGGTCGAGCTCCCTGTCGAGCAGACGTCGAAGGGCACGCACGCGCTCCTCTACGAGAGTCCTGGCCGCGAGGTCGAATCCCGGAGACGTCGGTGGAACCGCACCGGAGATCGGGCCCGCCGTGCCGTGCTGCGTGTCGCCGTCGGAGCTGAAATCGTTCATCGGTCACCTGTTCATGAGGAGTGCAGCGAAAATGCGATGGGCCTGCCGGTGCGGCAAGAAAGCTCTCATACCCCGATCGCGTCCCGGATGGCCTGTCGTAGCCGCTCGAGGTTCCGACGATCGGACTCGATCGCATCATCGCCCTTTGGCGTCTCCAGAATACCGGGAGTCTGGCTCACGCGGGGATCCGACAGCAGGGCCCCGAAGGCATCTGCGCCGATCTCTCCCTCGCCGATCTCAGCGTGACGGTCCCGCCGACTCGCGAGTTTTCCGACGGAGTCGTTGAGATGGAAGAGTCGGAGCCGCTCGAGTCCGATCTCTCGATCGAATCGGTCGAGCACCGAAACCGGGTCGCTACGCAGATCGTACCCCGCGGCGAAGACATGCGCGGTATCGAGGCACACTCCGACTCGCTCCGCCAGCCGCGGGGGAATCGCGTCGAGCAGCGCAGCCAGCTCCGTGAATTGCCAGCCGAGCGCCGTGCCGGTGCCGGCCGTCGTCTCGAACAGGACCCTCGTGGTCCCCGGTACCGCATCGATCGCCGCTGCGACGGCGTGCGCGTTCTGGCGAAGCGCCTCCGGTCGGTCTCCCCCGGTGGCATTCCCGGGATGGGTAACGAGATAGTCGAGGCCGAGGAGGCAGGCGCGCTCGAGTTCGGCCTGAAACGCCGCGCGGGAGCGACTCAACAGCTCCGGCTTGTGCGTGGCGAGATTGATCAGGTAGCTGTCGTGCGCCACGGTTGCACGGATCCCCTGCCCCTCGATCTTTGCCCGGAAACTCGAGGCTGTCGGCTCGTCGATCGGGGCCGCCGCCCAGCGCTGTGGCGCGGAGGTGAAGATCTGAAGAGCGTCGCCGCCGGACTCGCTGGCCCTGGCCGGAGCGCGGTCGACTCCGCCCGTGGTCGACACGTGGGAGCCGAGGGGCGCGTGGCCTGCTTGACGACGGTCGTCTTGCCCCTGCTTCATGGCGTCCTCTAGCATCCTGTTCGGTTTGGTCGCAACGCCCGCTGGAGGGGACGTGTTCTTGAGAGTGCGAGTTCGTGAAGACCGTGGCTCGACCCGGCGCGAATATGGACCCGGGCCGCGGGTCGGCGCCATTGGGGTCTGCCGGGGCCCGCGTCGGTGAGACGGGTCGCGACGGGTCCGGATGCACTGGACGAGCCCTCGCTCGTACGGCAGGTGAAGGCCGGTGACGAAGCCGCCTTCGGCGTGCTCGTCGACCGGTACATGGACTCGGGATTCGCGGCGGCGGTCTCGGTGCTCGGGAATCCGCACGATGCGGAAGACGCCGTCCAGAACGCGTTCATCAGGGCTCTGGAACGAATCGATCAGTTGAAGCCGGGGAGTCCGTTCGGACCATGGTTCTTCAGGGTGCTGCGCTCAACGGCGCTCAACCTGAGGCGGAGAGAGATCCTGAGGTCGCACGAGGAGATTCCCGCCTCGGCCTCGGCCGGAACCAACCCGGCGAAGGAGTGGGAAAGAGGACTGACACGGGAGGCGGTCCTGAGGGCGCTCGGCGAGCTGCCGGAGATGCAGCGTCTCGCCGTGACCCTCTATGACCTGGAGGGTTACAGCCACCGTGAGATCGCGGAGATCCTCGAGATCGCCGTCGGCACTTCGCGGGCGCACGTGCACCATGGCCGGAAGTCGTTGAAAGAGCTCCTGGGAGATGAATTCGTCCCGAATGACGAAGAGGAACGGAAGGACGATCGAGGAAGATGAACGATAGGCGACGTGATCCGGCGAAGAGGCCCCGCTGGGTGAATGAGCTGGTCCCGGACGATTTGACCCGGGCGCGTCTCAGGCGGTCCATCGCGGAAGCGGCCCGACCACTGCTGCAGGCGCGACGAATCACCTGGTGGGAAGTCGCGTCCAGCTGGGCATCGTTGTTGATTCCGGTAGCGGCAGGCATTGCCCTGCTCATCGCCGGCCTCGCGATCGAGGACCGTCCGGCCTCTCGTTCTGTCTCCACCGTCGCGATCTCGGCCGACACCCTGGGCTACGAGGAGTTCGTGGAGTGGGCATCGGCCGAGGAACTCCCCCATACGTTCCCCGGTGACTCGCTCGCCGACCTCGACGTCGTCCTCACGGCGATCACGTCCGATCCGTGAGCACGGGAAGCCAGGGAGTCCGGGTCGTTCTGCTCCTGCTCGTGACTTTCGCGGCGGGAGCGGCCGCCGGCATCGCGATCGATCGCCGGATGGTGTCCACCCAGGTGGCCTCCGCGACTCGGGACGCGGAATCGAATCGACGGGGCCGACAGACGACGATCGAGAGATTCGCCGACGAACTGGGACTCACGGAAGATCAGAGGGCCCGCATAGCGCCGATCCTGGTGGACACCCGCTCCCGGATGAGTGAGATGTTCGATCGTGTGCGGCCGGAGTACGATATGGTCGTGGACTCGGCGAGGAGCCGCATCGAGGAGATTCTCACGCCCGACCAGGTGCGCATGTACCGGAAACTCCTGGATGAGCGGCGCGGCGACGGCCGGGACGAATCCAGCAGGCGCGATTGAGGCATCCACGAGTCGGGGCGGAGAAGAACATAACGTGAACGCATACCGGACATACTCATGATACGTGAACGTCGGGTCGGGCGGGTGTTGGTGCTGGCGGGGATCGGGCTGGCGATGGGGTGGGGGGAGGTGCGGGGGCAGGAGGCGGCGTGGGAGTCGGGCACGATGGCGCGGGAGGTCACGCTGTCGGAGGCGCTGTCGCTGGCGCGGGAGAACGCGCCGGCGCTGGAGCAGCGTCTGTCGCAGCTGGAGGTCTCGAAGTACGGGGAGCTGACGGCGTGGGGGCAGTTTTTGCCGGACCTGTCGCTGTCGTATCAGTACAACAACAGTTCGAGCGGTCGACTGGACCCGACGGGTCAGACGATCACGACGACATCGTACTCGGCGCAGCTGGGGGCGCAGATCG
>JARRPS010000065.1:0-9159 GCA_037382625.1 Gemmatimonadota bacterium
GCGGACGCGAGTGGGCTGGATGCGGTAAACCCGGGCTGACCGCGGCGACCTTTACACGCTTACCGCTGCTACCTTCACGGTCCTGACGGGATTCACGCGCGCCGGCCCCGCGGGCCCGGGATCGGAGAAGCTACCGGGGCTCCCCCGTGGGGTCAATGAAATGTCGTCGCTCACCCATCGGCCTGGAAGGCGTCCCGCGTCCATTCGACGAGCGGAGCTCGACCCGGTGCGTTCACGACCTCCAGGATGTCGAAACGGAACGGCCCGGATTCTCGAGGGTGTCCGTGGATCCAGGCCGCAGCGGCACGGTTCAGCCGGGCGCGCTTGCGGGAATTCACCGCCGCCGCCGGAGCGCCGCCGGGGCCGAGTCGACGGGTCTTGACCTCGACGAACGCGATGGTGCCGCTGTCACGCGCGATGATGTCGATCTCGTATCGACCGTGACGCCAGTTCCGGTCGAGGACTCGAATGCCTCGAGCTTCCAGCCAGGCCGCCGCGAGAGTCTCTCCCTGCCTGCCGGTCGGGTTCAGCTGGGCCTCCGGACATGGTGCGCCTGGCTCCTCATGCGGAAATCTGACCGCGAGCCATCAACGGCAGCTCAACGGGGGGGAAGCTCAAAACGAGAAGCTGCGTTCCCAGCCTTCCACGGCCATATCGATCGGGGGACAGTTGCGTCGCGATCGCGTGCGAGTCGGGCAGCGAGCACTCCGCTACGAGGAGGTCGCAACCCTCAAAGAAGGAAGGAAGTGCATCGGACGGGCCGGTGTCGCCCGTATAGCCGATACTCGCTCCCTCGAGATCGATCCGCAGAGCCCGACTCTCGTCCGTGTGGGGCGTCGCGCAGGTCGCCAGCTCGATTCCCTTCGCGAGTTGTGTCGTGCCCCCCGCCTCGGACTCCAGAATCCTCACCTCGAAGCCCGGCTCGACGACGAAGGAACCGAAGGCGGACGCCTGTGCCTCGAAGAAGTGCTCGATACCCGGAGGCCCATGCACCGTCAGCGGCGCCTCGCGCCGTATCGGAAGCAATCCCCAGGTAAGCGCGAACATGAGACCCGGGATCGCGCCGGTGTGGTCGGCGTGGAAATGGCTCAGCACGAGGTCCGTGACCGAATGCCAGGGCAGGTCGAGTCGCGCCATCGCCTGCAGCGAACCGGGCCCGCAGTCGAGCAGCGCCCGGAGACTTCCGGATTCCAGCCAGTAGGCGGAACAGGCGCGGTCCGCTTCCGGCACGACCGTTCCACACCCCACGACCACGAACCGGGCGGCGATCGGCTCGGTCTCCGCTGTCTCGATCAGGCCACCTGCCCCCGCGGAAGGTCCTTGAGCTCGAGCGCCACGAGCGTGCTCACGCCAGGCTCCTGCATGGTCACGCCGTACACGTGATCGGCAGCCTCGATCGTCCGGGCGTTGTGGGTGATCACGATGAATTGCGTCTCGCTCTTGAACTGTTCGAGCATCGCCGTGAACCGTCCGATATTCGACTCGTCGAGCGGTGCGTCCACTTCGTCCATCACGCAGAACGGACTGGGCTTCGCCAGATAGATGGCGAACAGAAGTGCCAGGGCCGTGAGAGCGCGTTCGCCGCCGGAGAGCAGATGGATCCGCTGCGTCCGTTTGCCGCGTGGGCTCGCCGAGATCTCGATGGGAGAGTCGAGCGGATCCTCGGGATCCTCCAGCCACACGTCCGCCTCACCCCCTTCGAACAGCGTGACGAAGATACGGCGGAAGTTGTCACGGACCTGCTCGAACACCTCTTCGAAGGCAGAGGAAGCGGCGGCGTTGATCCGCTGGATCGAATCCAGCAGGTCCGATCGGGCCGACTCCAAGTCCTTCTTCTGGCCCTCGAGGAAGTCGAGCCGTTCCTTCTCCTCATCGTGTTCCGCGGCCGCGAGCAGATTCACGGGTCCG
Source organism: Gemmatimonadota bacterium (assembly GCA_037382625.1). GTDB lineage: Bacteria > Gemmatimonadota > Gemmatimonadetes > Palauibacterales > Palauibacteraceae > Carthagonibacter. Next base: position 1,909 of record JARRPS010000065.1, read on the forward strand.
ATCGTCGTCAGTCGCTGACGGATCGTCTCGAGCTCACGGGCCCACTCCTCGGGCTCCCCGGAATCGGGTCGATCGGTGCGGGCGAGAAGCGACTCGAATTCCTCTTCCCACTCCGCTTCCAGTCGCTCCCGGATCGTCGCGCGAAGCCCTCGCATCCGGGTCGATTCCAGCTCCAGTTCGTGCAGCTGCTCACTGCCCGCGCGCTCCCGCTGACGCAGGTCACGCAGGTCGCTCTCGCGCTGCGCGACCTCCTCGCGATCCTCATCGAGTTTCTCCTGAGCGGTCCGAAGCCGTTCGTCCAGCTCTGCCCGCTCCTCGAACAGAGCCTGGAGGATCTCCTCGCTGCCACCGAGCTCCTGCTGTCCCCGCTCGATGGCGCCGGCGAGCTCCTCGCGTTCCCCTACCAGACGATCGACCCGCTGCTCGAGCTCGGCCGTGGTCTCGTCGGCGCGACGGGCACGGTCCTTCGCGGCAGCAACTCGAGCCTCGCTCCTGGCGATCTCCAGTCGCTTCCGCTGCAGCGAGGACGCTTCGGCTTCCCACGTCTCCGTGGCGGCGACCAGGGAGGACCGCAGGTCTGCGAGTCCCGCTTCGAGAGAGGCTCGTTGCGCCTCGAGCGCCGCCAGCCTCTCGACCTCCTGCTCTCTCGCGGGATTCTCTTCCGCGAGGCTTTCCCGCAGCTCGGCGATTCGAGCTTCCAGTTCCCTTCGATGCGCTTGCGTTCGCTCCAGACGGTCGGCCGTAGCGGCCCGCAGTGCCTCACGGCGCCGAGCATCGGTCGCCGAGGCTTCCAGCTCGCGCTCGGTACCGGCCGCCGCCTCGGTCAACCCGGCGGTCTCGGCCGCCAGCTTCTCGCGCGCCGCTCGGAGTTCCGCGAGCTCACGGTCCAGTTCGAGTCGCCGCTTCGACAATTCCTCGAGCTCGGTCCGTCGCCGCAACACTCCCCGTCCTCCCGAGGGCTGACCCAGCCGAACGACGCCGAGGGCATCCTGCCCACTGCCGTCCGGCAGTACCCAGGGAGCGGAGCCCGGCGCGAAATCGCGATCGCCGGCCGCGACGCCGGAGAGGAGCGCCCGGGCCCACTCCGCCCCCGCTCCGTGAACCTGGATCCGCTCCACCAGTCCGCCCGATGCCTCCTCCTTTGCGGGCCGTGGGCCCGGGTCGAGCGGAAAGATCACGATGCTCTCCCCTTCCCCCTGTCCCTGCAGCCAGCGGCGGATCCTCCGAACCGAGTCCCAGTCGTCCACCACGACCCCGTGAAGCATGGGCCCGAGACAGGATTCGACGGCTGCCGCCTCCTCGGCGGGCACGGTGAGAAACTCGGCCAGCACGCCTCGAACGCCGCTCGAAGCTTCGGGGTCGGCAACGAGACGGGAAACGATCGCCGGCAGATCGCGACCCGAGCTGAGCATCGAATTCAGCGCCCCCGCTCGGGCGGTGACCGACGCCAGTTCATCCTCGAGCGAGGTGATCCGGCCCCGCATTTCCTCAATCCTCTCCCGAAGCTCCCGTTCGGCGACGCGCGTCTTCCCGAGGCTCGTCTCGAGAGCGGACCGGGCCGACTCCGCCTCCGAGGCTTCACGAGTCTGCTCCTCCAGGGTCCCGGTGAGTGTTCCGGCGGAGCGCTCCGCGGCCTCAAGTTCGACGAGTCTGCGATCGAGTTCCCGGCGTCGCTCCCGGTTTCGCTCCCGGAGCGCCTCTCCCGCCGCTCCGACGGCGCCGATCTCGGAGACGGCCACGGCGAGCTGTTCTCGACAGCTCGCCTCTTCCCGCTCCACCGAGATACGGGTCTCCCTCAACTCCTCGACCCGACTCGCGAGACCCGACTCCTCCTCCCGTAGCGCGCGAAGTCCCTCCTCCGCCTCGCTCGCCGCTCGCTCTGCTTCCTCGAGCTCCGTTGCGAGCGCTTCCCGTCGCTCCTGGAGACTCTCCCTCTCGAAGCGAATGGCTTCGATCCGGTTCTTCCCCGCCGCAATCCGTTCGTCGGTGAGCAGTCGATGCCGTTCCAGCTCTTCCAGGCGCCCTCGCACTTCCTCCCGGCGCGCTACGCGGGCACTACGCTCACGCTCGGCTTCCACCAGCGCCATCCGAAGGGCCTCGTGCTCCGTCTCCTTCGTCGCGAGAGAGGCCGTCAGCTCGGGCTGGAGACGGCGGGATTCCTCGAGGCCCCGGTCTACTTCACCCAGGCGACCTTCGATTTCGCGCAATCGGGCGTCTGCGACGGCCACCTCGAGTTCGAGCCGGCGTTCGCGAAGCTCCCCATAGCGCCGAGCGCGCCCGCGCTGGCGTGCGAGCGACCGGACCTTGGATCCGACCTCACCGATCACGTCCTCGAGCCGCCGCAGATCCTGCTCGGCCTGCTCGAGTCTTCGGAGCGCGGTGCGCCGGCGATCCTTGTACCGTCCCACTTCTGCGGCTTCTTCGAACAACGAACGACGTTCTTCCGCCCGGTCGCTGAGGATGGCGTCGATCATCCGTCCCTCGATGATCGAGTAGGCGTTCGCGCCGAGTCCCGTATCGCGGCAGAGGTCCTGAATGTCCTTGAGCCGAACGGTCTGATCGTTCAGCGAGTAGATGCTCTCCCCACCCCGGAGCACGGTCCGACCGATCTCGACTTCGGGGTAGGCGACCGGCAGAACGCCATCCTCGTTCGACAGGTGAAGAGTCACCTCGGCGCGATGAATCGGCTTTCGCTTCGACGTGCCCTGGAAGATCGCCTCCTCCATTCGACTTCCCCGGATCGCCGACGGCCGCTGCTCGCCGAGAACCCAGCGCAGGGCATCGGAGATGTTCGACTTTCCGCAGCCGTTCGGACCCACGACCGCCGTGATTCCACCGTGGAATTCGACATTCGTGCGATCGGCGAAGGACTTGAAGCCGTCGAGCGTCAGGGAGCGGATCTTCAACGGGGCCTTCCGGTGCGGGGGACCAAAATCGCGGACTCGCCGACCTCCGTCAGAATCCGGCCGTACACCGCCGCGGCCGGTTCCGATTCGAAGGCGCCGGAATACACACGCCAGGATCGGGGCTCTTCCAAGCCGTCGGCGATCCGATACGCTGAAATTCCGAGGTCGGAGAGCTGTCCGATACGTTGATCGGCCGAGCGCCGGTCCCCGTAGATACCGAGGTCGAAGGCGAAAGGCACCGGCCTCACGTCCCAGCCGCGGACCTCTTGCTTCAGACCGGCCTCGACGAGTTCCTGCATGAGAGCCTCGGCGGTCACCCGATCCTCGAGTGCTCCGGCGAGGATTCGATAATAGGTACGATCGCGAATCGGCGTCGGCGCGACCAGGAAGAGAGCCGCATCCTGATCCAGCTCCCGCATCTGTCGTTCCGCGTCTTCGGGTCGGGCGAAGCTCGCTACCAGTACCGAGTAGGGGAGTTCCGGTCCGGAGAACGTCGCCATCACAGGGGCGTCGCTCCTCGAGTCTGCATCCATCGCGCCGCTCGAATCAACCTCGCCGGCGGAGACCTCGCTCGGATCCGTACCCTTCACCCCGACGTCGCCGGGATCCGCCATCCGTTCCACCGGAACACCCCCGGGTTCGTCGATCCCACCCGAACCGGATCGGGCCAACGATCCCCAAGCGAGCCAGGCGACTAGCAGCCCCGCAGCTACTCCCAGCCTCGGAGCCCATGCAGGTACCCGGCGTACCGGAGCCTTCGCATCCCGTGTCTCAACGGAAGACGCCGTCGCTTCCGCGCCGCCGCTGCCGGCATCGAATCCTTCGACCAGCGCGGTCGGATCACCGGAATCAGCCGTCGCCGTGCGGTCGCCGGGGGGTCGCTCGACCCGCGCGAGGAGTGGCGCGCCGACAACGAGCGCCAGATCTTCGATCTCTCCGATCGCGATGCAACCGTCTACCGGAAGGTCAAGGTCGGGATCCGGCCGCGTTTCCCCGAGGTCCTCCTCCGCCACATACAGCAACAGGGTACCGCCGCGCTCGGACACCCGCTTGAGGAGGGCGCCGAACGCCGGTATTTCCCGAAGCTGCGAAAGCGAGAGTGCCGGCTCCCCGGCCGGCAGGTAGGCAAACGATTGCTGAGGTGCCGAGCGGGCGATCTCCGACATCGCCCGCTCTCCAGAAAGGGCCAGGGTCAGCCCGGGCTGGTCGGCGGCCTCCATCAGTCCATCGAGCTCGGACGTGCCGGGAACGGTGTTGGCAAGGAACGTCCGGCCTCGTCTTCGCCCGACGATATCGGCGAGTCCGACTGCGACCCCTGCCGCCCACGCACCGCCTGCCCGTTGACGCACCAGCGCCACGATCGATGCGTCGTCCGGCAGCCAGTGCGCAGCATCGCGCACCGAGGAATCGTCAGCCATCTGCCGCGACACCCATGACCCAGCTCTGCAGTTGCCTCTCACGCTGAAGCTGACGCGCGGCGGCCTCCGCTTCGGCCCGTGTCGCGAACGGTCCTACCAGTCCACGATACCACATCTCGCCCGCCTCGTCGTTCGTCACCTGCACCTGAACCGGGAAGCCCGCCGTCTGCAGGTCGCCGACCAGCGCTTCGATTCCATCGCGCTGCCGCGCCGAGCCGACGATCGCGTAGAATCCGGGTGGCACCCCCGGGTCGGGGCGGGCCGTGGGCTCTGCTTCTTCCTCGGCGGTGGAGACTTCGGCCCCGGTCCCCGGCAGCGTTTCCTGCCCTTCCGGCGGAGCTGCGCGGCCGGGCCCGGCCCGAACCGGCTGTTCCGAAACCTCGTCCGCGCTGACACGCGCCAGGGGCGTCCACCGGACCGGAACCCAGGCCGCGTCGTCCGGAGCGTCCAGCGGTTCCCCCTCGATTCGTCCGTCTCCGCCGGTCAGTACGACTCCCTCGCCCGTCCGGGTGAGGACCCTTCCGTCCGGAAGTCCGATCGGCAGATCATCCTTCCAGACGCCCGGGATCGGGATCGTCTCGCCGTTGGTCAGGTTGACCCTGACGATCCCTGCACCGTCGAAGGCCAGTAGATACTCCCCGAACAGGCTGGGCCGGAGCGCCAGCGGCGGACGATCCATCCGGTTCAGACGTTCGTACGTGAAAGAAAAGCGGTTGACGACGGCGATCCCGGGGGGATCGGCGAGACCGACGTAGAGCTGGTGGGTGGAGGGAGAAGCGGACAACGACGTGATTCTCCCGTCGAGTCGGACCTCACCGATGGACTCGGGAGGATCGACTGTCAGAAGGCGCAGAGATCGATCGTCCTTCTCATCCACGAACGCGAGTCGGCGACCCCAGGCGGTGATCAGTCCCGGCGCCCGCACGGCTACCGGGCCACGTGCGGCCGGCTCGTCCGCGCCCTGGGGCATCAGCCAGAGTTCCGGTCCCGGAAGCAGCACGGCAACGCCATCGTGAACCGCTCCGGCCCACTCGATCTCGCCCTCGACGTCATAGCGCCAGGCCCGTTCCTCGAGCACGGCCAGGATCTCACCACTGGCCGGATCGACGAATGCGCCGCCCTGATCGGACTCGACCCACGTCGCCGCATCGCTCTGGAGACGGTCCAGCCGGGTGACGGTTCCCGTCGCCGGCTCGAACCGGGAAACGCTGCCGTCCGCGGCCCGAAGCACCACGGATCCGGGCCCCACCGCGTGCGCCTCCGAAAAGGCGGGCAACTCCACGCCGCTCTCCCAGGGCACGTCCCGGACCGTTCGAAGGGGGCGCCACGTCGCGTCACCCCCACCCGGATCCAGAACCAGAATCCCGATCTCGTCCAGCGTGGAGCCCACAACCAGCTCGGTTCCATGCAATTCGGCGCCGGACTCGCCGGAATCCTCTACCGGCGCCGGTTTTCCGCCACAGGATACGGCAGTCATGAAGGCGACTGCCAGCAGGAAGCCGCGTATTCCACTTACGTTTCGCGTCAAGTGAGGTGCCTCTGGTGATTCGCGTCGGGCCGGGCCCGGTCATCCCCGGTCGGCCGCGGCAAACTGTCTCGTGGTCCGGTGGGCCGCAAGAAAGGCCGGGTCGAACGATTCAGAGCGCGTCCGCTCCCGCGAGGCTCAGAATATCGGACCGAGCGACAGGGACCAGATGCCCCGACCGAATCGAGATCCCCGACCCGGTGCCATCGCCCAGTCGAGCCTGAGAATCGCGAAAAAGAGATTGGCCCGTATTCCGATCCCGTAGCTGGCGAGCGGTGCCCGATACAGCACGATGTCCTGTCCTTCGTCCCGTTTGAGAGTCGGCTGCGAAAACCCCGGGGTCCATGCAAAGCCGACGTCGAAGAAGAGCGCGGCATCGATCGGGGGAAAGTTCAGCGGCAGCCAGGCGTCCTTCAGCGGATTCAGTACCGGGAACCGAAGTTCTGAGTTGATCAGGAACAGGCTCGACCCGATCAGCTGCTCCTGGGCCGGGCAGAAGAAGTCAAAGGCGGTCTGCGATTTCGAGAGCTCGCACTCCAGCGCACCGTACGATCCGACGTCGTAGCCGCGCAGATAATACGGTCCGCCCCACGCCAACTCGAATTCGCGCGCGTCCTCCTGGCTCGAGGTACTGACCCGATTGAAGGACAGGAGGCGCTGTGCGAGGAGCAGGGGTCCGATGACGGGTGTATAGTGGCGAAAGTCCCCGACGACGTCGGCGAGGTTCAGGTCGCCGAGCGACGTCGAGACCCCGAGCAGGAGGCGCCGCCCCCCGAGCGGCCCCGTGAATCCACCGAGGGAGTTGTCGAACAGGTAGCTGACCGAAGGTTTGACGAAGGCCCGGGTGGGTCCGTCCAGAGTGAACGAGAAACCGTCGTTGCTCCCACTCACCCGTCCCTGGAGCACGAGGTCCGTCTGGATGCTGGACGCTTCGATCCCGAAGTCCACGCGGGAGAAGGTGCTGAACGGATACTGCGCCAGGATGCCTACCGATCGAAACTGGTCCCTCCGGAACTGATCGTATTCTCCGATCAGCCCCGGCCGACCGGGGACTTCCCCGAAGCGGCGCCCGAAGTATCGGTAGAACGGATACTGCTGCGCCGAGACCCCGAAATTGAGCCGGTTCTTGAGATAGGTATACTGGGTCAAGATCCGGGCATTGTCGAACGAGCCCTGGATATCCCCCGCGATCACCATGTTGTGGTTTCCCAGCATGTCCGACAGGGTGATGAAGGACCCGCCGTAGATGCCGCCGCCATAGAATCCGCCGGCCTGCGCCCCGATCGTCGGCCGCCCCACCACATCGGGACTGAGGCTGACCTGGTAGTCCCGGTAGGCGAGCGTCGCCGTATCGGGAAGCCCGAGCGAAGCCGAATCGAGGAGTGCCTGAACCGAGAGCCGC
>JARRPS010000065.1:9168-15783 GCA_037382625.1 Gemmatimonadota bacterium
GGTCTTCGCCGTAGTCGGATCGCCGGAACCCCTCGTCGGTCAGATAGAAGGAGCGCGGTTCACCTGGAGCATCCGCCGCCTCCGTCCGAACGGCGGCGCGAGTCTCGACCACCCTCTCGCGCCCCACCTGCGAGGCCGCGGTTGGCGGCTCGCGAGCAGGTCCCGCCTCGAAGGCGATGCTGCGAGGTTCATCGACCGTGTAGATGTTGAATCCGGCTTCCTCGAAGTACGAAAACGCGATCCTGTCGCGGTTCCGCGCCCACGAGAGCCCGGGACTGGTCAGCAGCGCCCCTTCACCCATCACGCCGGTCATCGCCCGGGTTACCCGGAGTGGCCGGGCCGAATCGAGACCTTGAATATAGAGGTCGAACAGCCCCTCACGGGTCGAGAGATAGGCGATGTCACGCCCATCGGGCGACCACGCGGGGTTGATCGAGAGGCCTCCCTCCTGTCCCTCGAGAAGCTGCTCCGTGCGCGACTCCAGATCCATCGTCGCGATGCGCAGGTCTCCGAACACGAGCTGATCCAGATCTGTCTCGGCCGTGCGATCCGTCGCGTACGCGAGCGTACGCCCGTCGGGTGACCAGGCGGGATGAAGCTGCGCGTATCGATCGGCGGTCAGTCGTTCCACGGCCCCGCTGTCCAGCTCCCAGATGTAGAGGTCGCTGATTCCTCCGAGCAGACCGGTGAACACGATGCGGCGGCCGTCCGGCGACCAGTCCGGACTCTGCACACCATTCAGTTCCGGCGTCCAGCGTCGTTCGATCTCGCCCGTCCGGACGTGAACGATGTGGATCGCATCGCGCCCCCCCGACTTGGCCACGAAGGCCAGCCGCTCTCCATCGGGGGCCCACGAGGCGGAAGAGGTGAGATACCGCAGGCTCTCGAAACTGCCGCTGCGAGCCGACTTGACGAGCGTCCGGGTGGGAGTGCCCGTGGAAGCGTCGGCCAGATAGAGGTCGAAGAAGCTGTAGAGATCATAGCCCTGGTCGGACAGATAAACGATCTCCGCTCCGTCGGGAGAGAGCGCCGGGGCGATGAAAGTCGGAGACTTGCTCCGGCCCGTCGGGAAGGAATGCGATGTGATCTTCTTCGCGATCCGGCGGATCTCCCCGGCCTCCGCGATACGCGGAAGATATGCCGCGCGAACCGCTTCGTGCCATTCCCGAGAGAGTTGTTTCAGGTCCAGGCCGAGGGTGCGCTCGAATGCGCGGTCGGGCCCCATCCCGGCCGACCGCTTCAGGAGCAACCCGATCGTCTCGTCGCCCCACTTCGTCCCGATGTAATTCCACAGCGACTGCCCGAAACGGTAGCTCAGGAAGTCGTTGAATCTCTCCATCTCGTCGATCGTCCGAAGATAGCCGGAGAGCGAGGCATCACGCAGCCACGCGACCGTCTTCGCATCGATCTCGCCCACGGAGAGATACTCCGCCATCCCCTCCATGAACCAGAGGCTGGGCACGAAGGCGAAGGGCGATGCGGTGGCCTGAACGGCGTTCCTCTTGAGAATATCGAATTGAAAGGAGTGGACGAGCTCGTGTCCGAGCACGTGCTCGAACTCGGCGTAGGAGCCGGTCAGCGGAAGCAGGACCCGGTCCTTCAGCGACTCCGTCACTCCTCCCGTCGATTCGTCGATGTGACCGCCGAGGACGTTCGTCTGCTGAAAATCGGATTGTGATGCGTAGAGGATGATCGGCTTGCGGTCCTGGAAGTCGTGGTCGAGCAGCCGACTCAGTCGGCCGTATATCCGCTCAGCCATCCGGGCCGCATCGAGAGCCGCTTCCCGCTCCTCCTCGTAGAAGAAAACATCGAAGTGAGACGTCTGAATGATGCGGAACTCGCGAGGCTGGTACTGCACCTTGTTCGGGCCGACCTGCCCGATCGCCGGTGTCGCGAGCGCGACACCGAGCAGCGCGCTGGCTGCGAAGGCCCGTCGTCGATGCGCCCTGAACACGCCGATCCTATTCCTCCTGCGGTGCGTCCGTGATCGTCCTGGCCGGCGCGTCTCCCCACAGCTCCTCGAGTCGGTAGAATTCCCGCACCCGCGGCTGAAAGATGTGGACAACCACGTCGATGAAGTCGAGCAGGATCCAGGAAGCGGACCCCTTGCCCTCAACGCCCGACGGTCGTTCTCCATGACGCCTGGACCGCTCGAGCACATTGTCGGCGATCGCTCTCGCGTGCGTGTCCGAGTCGCCCGAGGCGATCAGGAACCAGTCGGTCGCGTCCGACAGTTCACGGAGATCCAGCAATACCGGATTCCGAGCATTGCGCTCGAGCAGGGCGTCGATAATCACGTTCAGACCCTCCGGCCGGGTCCCGTCCTTCTGACCGTTTCTCTTCGCCATCTCACTCCTTTGTCATTCACAACCCGGCTCGAGGTCCCGTTCCGCCGGGGCCCGGGCGCGAACCCGCGGGCGACTCGCGTTCTTCCCGCCGCCGGCGATCTCAGTCTTCGATCTGGTATGCCAGCGCCCACGCTCCTGGTCCCGTATGGACGCCGAGAGCCGCCGTCGCCGGGCCACTCAGGATGTCGAGCGGCTCGTACCGGCGCCCCAGCTCTTCGACTACGTGGTGCATCCAGCCCTCGGACGCGAAATGCGCGACTCCGAACCGATAGCGAACGGCGCTGATGAGGCGTTCGTCCAGCAGGTCGAACACCTTGTCCAGAACCGCCTCCATGCCCCTCGCCCGACCTACGGCCGTCAGGCGGCCGCCATCGTCGAGCGAGAGGATCGGCTTCAGATCGAGCAGCCCGCCGAGGAACGCCTTCGCCCGTCCGACGCGACCCGAGCGCAGCAGGTACTCCAGCGTGGCGACCGAGATGAAGATACTGGACTGATCACGGACCCTCTCGAGTTCGCGAGCGACTTCGTGCAACTCCCACCCCTCGTCGAGCAGTTCGACGGCGCGGACGGCGAGAAGACCCGACCCGAAAGAGCCCGACTGGGAGTCCACGGTCACTCCGTCTACCTGGGGAATAGAGCGGAGCGCGGCCGCGCCCGTGCCGTAAGTGCCTGAAATCTCCGAGCTGATGTAGATCCCCAGTATGCCTTCGGCGCCCTGCTCGATACCGCGGCTATAGGCCTCCGTGAATGCGGCCGGCGACGGCTGGGAGGTCGTCACCGGAGCGTCCGACTCCGCTTCGTGGACCAGTTCGTAGAGTCGCCCGGCGTCGATGTCTACCCCATCGCGATAGGTCGTGTCTCCGATCGTCACCTGGAGCGGCACGACCGATACTCCGTGACGCTCCGCCCATTCACGCGGGAGATCGGCCGCGGAATCCACGACGACTGAAATGTGCCGCGAGGTTCCCGATAGCAGAGTGTCCTCGACGCGTTCCGACACGATCTCGCCGAACCGGGAGAGCACGGAGACCACTTCTTCGGGGCTGTCGGCATGGATGTGGACCTTGGCCAGGTCCCCCGAGCGAAGAACGATCGTGGAGGTGCCCAGGTCGTGGATCGCCGCTCGGATCTCCTTTTCGGGGGCGAGATTCGACGAACGGAGGGCGATCTGGGTACAGAAACGACCTTCATCGGCCCCTACGCCGGCCTCGCGGGCGTGGTAAAGGGACCTCTCACTGACCTCCGTCTCGATCGCCTCGGCCTCGATGCCACCCTCGATGAACTGCATCACTCCTTCGAAGAAACTGACGAATCCCTTGGCGCCGGCGTCCACGACGCCTGCGTTGCGAAGCGCTTCCAGCATCTCGCGGGTGCGGACCAGCGATCGCTCGGCGGCCACCTGCATGTCCCCGAGCCAGTAGTAGATGTCGCCGGTGCCTGCCGCCGCCCGCCGCCGCGCCTCGGTCGCCATTTCCCTTGCGACGGTGATGATCGTTCCCTCGCGCGGATTCTCGAGAACCGTTTCGAGCGACAACGAGGCGCCCGAAATCGCCTCGGCCAGCTCGAGCGATCCGAGTCGGTCTTTCCCGCGCACCAGATCGGCGAACGAGAGAAGGAAGCGGGAGAAGAGCATTCCGGAGTTGCCGCGGGCACCCATCACACTCGCCTCTGCGGCCGAGTCCGCCACTTCGCTGACAGAACGCGAGTCGAGAGGGTGCACCACCTCGGCAATCGACGCGAGGGTGAGCGCGAGGTTCGTGCCGGTGTCTCCATCCGGAACCGGAAATACGTTGATACGGTCCAGCTCTTCGCGGTCGCCCGTGACGTGACGCACCCCGGCGAGAATCGCGCGCCGGAGCCGGCGTCCATCCACGTAGGAGATCCGCTTCTGCCGCTTCACCACGCGCTCCGTCTCGTGCTGACGCTCGACACGCACTCAGGCGCTGTCACCAGCCCACTCCTCCGATTCTGAACCCTCTGGCGGCTGGACACGGCTCACCCGAGCGCGTGCCCGACGGGGCGGGTCATTCCTCGGCTATGACCCAGACGCTGACTTCCGGCTGCACGTCCGCGTGGAGTCGGATCGGGACCTTGTAGACCCCTAGCTGCTTGATCGGCTCGTCGAGTCGGATGATGTGTCGATCGACCTCGATGCCTTGTTCCGCCAGGCCCGCCGCAATGTCCGAAGAGGTGACCGACCCGAAGAGCCGTCCCTCTTCTCCGGCCTTCACCTTGAGAGACACCGACACGCCCTCCAGCTTCTCGGCCGCCTTTTCGGCCCGCTCCCGGTCCCTCAGGGAGCGGTTCACGAGATGCGTGCGCTCTTCCTCATGCCGTTTGAGGTTCGCCGGCGTCGCCTCGTAGGCGAACCCTTGAGGGAGAAGGTAGTTCCGGGCATATCCGGGCTTCACATCTATGATGTCGCCGGTGTCGCCAAGATTCTCGATGTCCTGCCGCAGGATGATCCGAACCATGAGTTTCCGTCCTTCAGTAATCTGAGAATCAGTTGTTTCGACCGGAGCGGAGCCGCTCCATCCCTCCGGCCCGATCTTCAACCACGTCCGGGTCCGTTCGCTGCCCGTTCCTCAAGCCTCTCTCGTACATGCAGCCAGGTGTCACCGATACCGATCACCAGGGCCGCACCGAACACGAAAGGATAGGCCAGCACCATGCCGATGCCCAGCAGGACCCAGGTCCAGGCCGACGTCGTCGCCGCCGTGAGAATCCACAACAGTATCGCACCGCCACGCGCGAGAAACATCAGCGCCATGAACAGCGTGGCGTTCTCTCCGACCCGATAGGCCACCGCACCGAGCGGCAGCACCAGGAGGGCGAGCCCGGCTACCAGGAGCCAGACATACCCATCCCGGAAGCCGAAATTCCGGATCGGGGGCGGACGATCCCCGCTGTCACGGCGCCCGGCGAAATACCAGCCAAGGGCGAGCGCCGCCATCGTGGCCAATGCCAGCAGCGCCGGATAGACGTCGCTCTGGAACCGGGCCCACTGGTCGATCGCCGCCCCGATCGAGTCACCGATCGTACCCGCCGAGACTTCGGGATCCGCCAGCAGCAGCGTGTGGGCCATCGTCGCGGCCTCTCGAATCCTCTCTCCCATCCACCCGTCCGCGGACGCTCCGAGATCCGGCCGAACCATCGCCGCGGCGACCAGGAACAGCGTCGCGCACGCTACCGCCGTGAAGCTCCGATCCAGCAGCCGATCGGGCCGGTTGCGCGCCGACAGCCCGACGAACAGGCCTCCCGCGATCAGGCACCAGCCACGAACCATGTACCAGCCCCCGTCCGCGTCGCCCTCTACGACCCGAAAGACCAGAATCATCAGCACGGCCGCCGCCGCGATACCGAACAGGTCCCCGGGCCGAAACGCGAGAAGCAGCAGGGCAAAGGGAATCGCGAGGATGGGGAAAGGCCCGACCGGTGCAATCAGAAGGGCGACCGCCAGCAGTGCCAGCATCGGAGCCAGCGTTCCTCCGTTCCGTTCCCCTCCGGCTTCGGTCACCTCAACGGCTCGCGTCGGGGGCCGTCACGCCGATCGCTCAGCCGTAGTATCCGTGAATGTACGGGACCAGAGCCAGGTAGCGCGCCCTCTTGATCGCCGTGCCAAGCTGCCTCTGGTGTCGGGCACAGTTCCCCGTAGCCCGGCGAGGCAGAATCTTGCCCCGGTCGGTCAGGTATCGCTCGAGCACCTTCGCATCCTTGTAGTCGATCCTCTCAACACTCTTCTCGCAGAACCTGCAGACCTTTCGGTACGCCATGATCAGTCCTCGTCCTCTTCATCGTCCTCGTCGTCGACGTCGCTTTCGTCGTCGTCATCGTCGTCATCGTCATCATCGTCGTCATCGTCATCGCCACGGCTGCGTCTTGGCGAGTCGTCCTCGTCGTCGGCCATCGAGGACGGAACGGCCAGTTCGCCCTCGCTCAGCACCACGAGGTGACGGAGCACCTCCTCGTCCAGCTTCAGAATCCGCTCGTACTCGGGGAGCGCCTCCGGCTCTGTGCTGAACTGGGCGACGACGTAATATCCATTGTCGTTACGGTCGATCGGATAGGCGAGCTGGCGCTTACCCCAGTGCTCCACAGCCGTGACCTCGCTTCCTTCGGATTCGAGGATCTTTTCGTGGTAGCGCTGGAGCCGGGCATCGATCTCGTCGGTGCCCAGCGCCGACTTGAAGATGTACACGACCTCATAGTCGCGCATGATCCCTCCTTCGGTCTGTGTCGGCCACGGGCGCGCGCGTCCGCGGCAGGA
>JARRPS010000066.1:0-8726 GCA_037382625.1 Gemmatimonadota bacterium
ACTTCCATGGGACCGTTCAGCACCTGACCCCCCGCCGCCTTCACGCGCTCGACCGCGGCTTCGATGTCGTCCACGCGAACGTAGAATATCCAGGCGCCGATCGGCATCTCCGGCGGTCGGGTCATGATCCCGCCGAGGGGCGGTCCGTCACCGCCGAAAATCCGGTAGATCCCGTACTCGCCCATGTCCATGTCCTCGTGCGCTTTCCAGCCGAAGAGATCGGCATAGAACTCGAACCCCTCGGCAAAGTCACGCCAGATCAACTCGTTCCAGGAGAAGTCTCCATGCGAGGGCGGGCCGGGATGCGGAGTCATCTCGGAAGAAGGCGCGAAGTTCGCGAACACGGCCCCGTCCGGATCGGCGAGAACCGAGAATCTCCCCACCGTCGGGATGTCCCGGGGAGACACCAGCACCTGCGCCCCGAGTTCGGTGGCGCGCGCCGTCGTCCCGTCTACATCGGGGGTTCCGATGTACGCCAACCAGTGCGACGGCGCCCCCGCGGCCCTGGCCTCCTCGGGCAGCTCCATCACGCCCCCGATCGGCTGCCCGTCACGCGTCCACATGTCGTACGGCTCCTGCGCTCCCTCGAACGGCGCGACGCCCCAGCCCGTGACGCTCGCGTAGAAGTCCTGCGCCGCGCGGGGATCCGTGGTCATCAGGTCGTACCAGATGAACCTGCCGAGATTCTCCGTTTCCATGATCGTCCTCCAGCGCCAGATGAATGCGATGAGCTGCCGCGGTCAGGACCTCCCCTCCCGGGTTCCGGCTCCCGGCCCGAGGACTTCTTCTGGGCGAAGCTAGACAGAAGCTGGAATGAACGTCTACCCCGAACCGGCGGGACCCGGCATTTCCAGACGCAGGTGTCTGTCCGCCGCGGCCCACTGGCGCGCGAGGGCGCCTCGCAGCGCGAGGGCCTCGGACGTCCGCCCGGACCGCTCGTAGATGGCGGCCAACCGCTGGCGGGCGAGGGCTAGGTAGTAGGGGTCCCACTCGATCCGCTGCGGATCGGGAACCTCCAGGTATCGTTCCCAGACGATCGCTGCTGAGTCTTGCTCGCCGGCGGCCTCGAGGGCTCGGGCGAGGTCGCCGAGCGCGCAGATCGAACACCCGATTCCTTCGTCCCACAGACGGAAACGCCGCACAGCTTCTTCCGGCTTCGCGACATCGAGCGCGATGAGCCCCCACGCCGCCTGCCACCAGGGATTGGGCCGGGCCTCGGATGGCGGGTCCATGTGGTCGGCATGCGACTCGAGAATCCGCACGGCTTTCTCGGGTCGGCCCGCGAGCGCCTGAAACTCGGCCAGATAGTGGAAAGGCCATTCCGCCATCGGCACCTCGGCCATCGGGTAGGCTCGGGTCACGGAGTCCACCAGTGCCAGCGCCGTCGCCGTGTCCGCGGACCACCACACGAGAGCCCACGCACGATCCACGGTGCGCTCGATGATCTCCACCGGGTCCTCTCGGGCGAACGCCTCGGCGAGAGCATCGACGAAGTGAGCGTCCGCCTGTTGAAGCCGGCCGTCCACGAGAGCGATCCGGGCCCGCTCCTCCGACACCCAGGCCCGTACGGTCCGGTCATCGGGAAAGGCCCCCGAGAGCCGCGCCAGGGACCGCTCCACCGCCTCTCGGTCCTCCGTCAGCCAGGCGAGCCGCACGGCCTCGATGTACGGGTACGGATGGTCGGGTCGCAGCCGGACGAATCGCTCCTGCACCCGCGCTGCCTTCTTCAGGTCGCCGAGGCGCACCGTCGCGTCGAACAGTCCCGAGTGAGCATCGACGTTCTGGGAATCCACTGCGATGGCGGCTTCGAACAGCCCGGCCGCGCGGGACCATTCTCTCGGCGCGGTCGCGAGCGCCTCCCCGAGACCCACGAGGCCCTCGGGATCCTCCGGGGACGCAACGGCGAGCGATTCGAACGCGGCGATTGCCCGGTCGAGGTCCCGCGTCACCTCGAAGTGGTACCGGCCGGACTCCCGCCATCGTCGGAGATCGGCCTCGGCGGTCTCGTCGTCGGCATCCGCGCAGCCGGTCGAGCAGACGGCGAAGAAGATCGCGAATGCGATGCGAGCGGCTCCGGCCACGGACGGCTCTTGGCGGCGCGTGCCTTTCGCCCGAGATTCCTCCACGCGGCCCCCCGATGGCGAACGTGCTTGCAGATCCGAAGCGGTTCTTCGGATTCGGATCGGAAAATGCACCACGCCCTGCCCGTAACTCAACGGCACGAGGAGGCCCGTTGCTTTCGAGCCAGCCGACGAACCCGTACATCTGCACGGCGTGCGGCACCCAATACGACGATTCCTTCTCGCCTCGCCCCGACTGCCCGGTGTGCGAGGACCCGCGCCAGTTCGTGCCCTCCACCGGTCAGGCCTGGACGACCCTCGAAGAGCTCCGCGAGACGCACTCCAACGAGATCCGGGAACTCGAGGAGGGCAGGCTGTGGGGCGTCGGGACCGTGCCCCGATTCGCGATCGGCCAGCGTGCGCTGCTGCTTCGGACCCCGGCGGGCAACCTCTTGTGGGATTGCGTCTCCCTGATCGATGAGCAGACCGTGGCATCGATACGGGGACTGGGAGGGATCGACGCGATCGCCGTGTCGCACCCGCACTTCCACGCTGCGATGGTCGAATGGAGCCGGGAGTTCGGCGGCGCGCCCATCTATCTCCACGAGTCGGACCGTGAATGGGTCCGGCGCCGGCACGATGCATTCGTGTTCTGGAGCGGTGACACCCACGAACTCGCGCCGGGCCTCACTTTCGTGCGTACGGGAGGACACTTCCCCGGATTTCAGTGCCTCTTCTGGCGCGAGGGTGCGGAGGGACGGGGTGCCCTGCTGTCGGGCGATCAACCGCACGTCTGTCCGGATCGCCGGCATCTGGCGTTCATGTACAGCTATCCCAACCACATCCCCCTGGGACCGTCGGCGGTGCGGCACACGCGCGACGTGCTTGCCGGATTCCGTTTCGATCGGATTTACGGCGCGTGGTGGGACCGGGTGATCTCGAGCGGGGCCGAGGCGGTGCTGGCTCATTCGGTCGATCGCCACCTTCGGGCGATCGGCGCGGCGAACGACTGAGACCGAAGCACCACCCTCGCGCCTCCGCGACGCCGCCGGGGCGATTCGCTCAGGCGTAGATCTTCACCTCGCCATGCTGCACGGTGGTCCCGAGCACGGTCAGGAACCGCGCGATCCAGGCCGGATGGGCCGGCCACGCCGGCGCGGTGACGAGCTGCCCATCGACCACTGCGTCGGTGACGGGAACCTCGACGTAGTCGCCGCCGGCCAGCGTCACCTCGGGCCCGCACGCCGGATACGAGGTGCAGCGCTTTCCGTCGAGTACGCCCGCGGCCGCGAGAAGCTGCAAGCCATGACAGATGGCGGCGATCGGCTTTCCGGACTCGCTGAAGTGCCGGACCATCTCCAGCACCCTGTCATCCAGGCGCAGGTACTCGGGCGCCCGGCCGCCCGGAACCACGAGCCCCTGGAAGTCGCGCGGGTCGATCTCGTCGAACGTCGCGTTCAGCGCGAACCTGTGTCCCGGCTTTTCCGAGTAGGTCTGGTCGCCTTCGAAGTCATGCACGGCCGTCGCTACGGAGTCGCCCTTCTTCTTTCCCGGGCAGACGGCGTGAACCTCGTGGCCGACCGCCTGCAGGGCCTGGAACGGTACCATCACCTCATAGTCTTCGACGAAGTCGCCTACGAGCATCAGCAGTTGCTTGCCGGCCATTTCGCTTCTCCCTTCACCGGGTGTCTCGCAGCCATCACCGGATGTGCTGCAGGTAGGTGCCCAGAATGCGGTTGAACTCCACCGGCGCCTCCAGGCTGCTCAGGTGCCCGGCGCCCTCCACGATCGAGAAGACGGCATTGGGAATCTTCGCTGCCATCGCCCTTCCGGCGGACGGTCGCGTGAGGCGGTCTTCGCTGCCGTTCACCACGAGAGCCGGTGCGGATATCGCGCCGAGAACCCGTCCCGTGTCGATCCGCGACGCCATGGCCAGCAGTTGCCCCCGGACGCCGATCGGCGAGTTCTCCATCATCGTCCGCTTCAGCGCGGTCCAGAAATCGGGCCGCCTCTCCCGGGTGCCGGGCGCCAGCACGGCCGCGAGGAAGTCGTCGACGAACGGTTCGAGCCCCTCGATTTCGATCCGGCGCATGCCGATCGCCCGTGCGAGCTTGCCGGTTCGACCGTCCGCCGCGCTCCGCGTATCGCACAGGACGACGCCCCGGAATCGGTGCGGCTCCCGTTGGAGCGCCCGAAGCAGGATGTAGCCGCCCATCGAGAGCCCGACGGCGACGACCGGCTCGTCGTCGCCTGCGACCCGGTCGAGGACGGCGAAGAGGTCGTCGACCAGCAGTTCCATCGTGTACTGGCCGGTTCCGATATCGCTCGTGCCGGCCCCCCGCACATCGGGGGCGATCGTCCTCCAGGCGCTCGCGAACTCCGCCACCTGCGGCGCCCACATCGCTCCGTGGAGGGGAAACCCGTGCAGGAATAGCAGAGGCGGGTCGGACTTCGACCCCGCCTCCCGCACACCCAGCAGCACACCGGGCGACGAGGATGGGATTCTCCGGACCACGCCCGCGTCGGACACCGGACCCGACCCTACTGGTAGCGCTCGTTGGTCACGCGGGCCCCGTCCTCGCATGCCGGCCAGGCCTGCGGCTGCCCGGTCTCGGCGTCGAGCGGCATCACGCGCCGGTCGCGCGGCACCCGCTCGTCCTCCGCCGCCATGTAGGCCAGCATCGCCACGAGGGTCGCGTTGTTGCGCACTTCCGACCAGACGATCTTGTCGAACGTGTCGATGTCCGTGTGCCAGGTGTAGGTGAAGTAGTTCCAGCTGTTCGAGCCGAGGCCGAAGGTCGGTCCCCCGGTGCAGTTGAACGCGGCATGGTCGCTTCCGCCGCCGCTGGGCGAACCGGGAAGGCTGAGTTCGATGTGCCGGCTGATCTCGCTCGGCACGCGCGCGATCCAGCGCGCCAGGTGCTCGGCGGCACCCACCATGCCCATCGATGAGGCCCGCGAGATCCTGCCCGTCCCGTTGTCCTGGTTGAACGCGGCCTGGAGCCCGTCGATCACCTCCGGGTGATCCCGGACGAATGCCCTGGATCCGTTGAGCCCCTGCTCCTCGCTCGCCCACAGCCCCACGAGAATCGAGCGCTTCGGCCGGGGCCAGGTCTCCGAGAGGATCCGCATCGCCTCGAGCATCGTGATCGAACCCGTCCCGTTGTCCGTCGCTCCGGACGCACCGTCCCAGGAGTCGAAGTGCGCGGAGAGCACCACGTATTCGTCGGGCAGCTCGGTTCCCCGGATCACGCCGATGACGTTGGCCACCGGGACCGGGTCGGTCATCGTCGCCCGCGCGTCGACACGGAGCAACGGTCCCTGGCCCTGCTCGGCGAGCCGCGTCACCAGGCCGTAATCCTCGCAGGAGAGGTCGATGGCCGGAATCGTCTCCGTCGCCGCCCCGAAACGCGTGTTGAGAGCGAAAACCCGCCGCGTGTTCCAGCCGCCGCTCCAGTCCGACCAGAGAACTCCGAGCGCGCCCGCGGCCTCGATCGCGTCGAGAAGCTCGGCCGGTTCAAACCCGGTCTGGCCGATCCGCTCGCGCCAGGCGAGGCTGGAGGCGCGCCTCTTCTCGCGCACCGCCTCCGCGGCGCCCTCGACCCCGTATTCCTCGAAGCTCTCCACCGGCCGGCAGCTGGACTGCGGCTCGGCCAGGGCGACGAAGTTCCCTCGCACGGAAGGCAGCCAGGCCTCCACCGCACCCCGTCCCTCGAGGGCCGGGATCACGACCACGCCGCCTTCGACGGCGCCGCTCGAACCGGGGCTCCAGGCCATCAGGGTGGCGTCGAGGGTGCGAACCCGCGGCTCGACCAGATCCACGTGCGTCGTGCCCCGCTGCCAGCCCTTCCAGGTTCCGTACGGTTCGATCCTGGTCTCGACGCCCCAGCCCTCCAGCAACGCCCGGGCCCACTCGTTGGCGCGGTCGACTTCCGGCGTCCCCGTAAGCCTCGGACCGATCGAGTCGAGAAGCGCCTGCCCGATCTCCCAGGCCTCGGACGCCTCCATTCCCTCGGTCCAGATGGCCCGGATCGTCGGATCTTCGACGGCCAGGCTCTGGGCGCGGGCGGACTGCGAGCCGATGAGTATCGCGGCGGCGCCGAACAGCGCCGCGAGATTTCGGGAACGGACTCGATTCATGGCCGGATTCTCGCTTCGACAGGGATCGATCAAACGGAGGTCGCGCAGTCTGGTCGGGACCTGAGAACGCCGTCAGAATAGGCATGGGCCGGGCCGCGGTCCAGTCATGCGGGACCGCGCTCCGGGCGTCGCCATTGCGCCCGAAGCCGTCATCGTGCAGGGATAGGGTCCATGAACAGAATTCAGCATGTCCCGACGGTGTTCTTCCGGCTGTGCCTGGTCACGGTCGTTCCATGGATCTCGGCCTGCGGCGTGGATTCCGATCCCCACGACGTGATCGTGCGCGGAGGCCTCGTCTACGACGGTCTCGGCGGTCCTCCGATCGTCGCCGATGTCGCGATCGACGACGATACGGTCTCCGCCATTGCCGCGCCGGGCAGCCTCGAGGGTGCGCTGGAGATCGATGCCGCGGGCCTCGCCGTGGCTCCCGGATTCGTGAACGTGCTCAGCTGGGCCAACGAGTCGCTTCTCATCGACGGGCGTGGGCAGAGCGACATCCGCCAGGGCGTGACGCTCGAGGTGATGGGAGAAGGTTGGTCCATGGGGCCCCTGAACGAGCGCATGCGCAACGACCGGCTCGCGAGGCAGAAGGACCTGCGATACGAAATCCCCTGGACGACGTTCGGGGAGTACATGGAGCACCTCGAGCAGAAAGGTGTCTCCGTCAACGTCGCCTCGTTCGTCGGTGCGACGACGGTTCGCGTGCACGAAATCGGGTACGAAGACCGCCCGCCCACCGGCGAGGAGCTGGACCGGATGCGGGAGCTCGTGCGGCAGTCGATGCGCGAAGGCGCAATGGGGGTCGGGTCCTCGCTGATCTACGCCCCCGCCTTCTACGCGGACACCGAGGAGCTGGTCGCGCTGGCCGCCGCCGCCGGGGAATACGGCGGCATGTACATCTCGCACATCCGCAGTGAGGGCACGGGCCTGCTCACCGCGCTGGAGGAGTTGATCGAGATCGCTCGCCGCGCCGGTGTGCCGGCCCAGGTCTACCACCTGAAGGCCGCGGGCCGGGACAACTGGCCGAAGCTCGACTCGGCGATCGCCCGGATCGAGGCGGCCCGAGCCGAAGGCCTCGAGATCACGGCCGACATGTACACCTACACGGCCGGCGCCACGGGCCTGGACGCTTCCATGCCCCCCTGGGTGCAGGAGGGAGGATACGACGCCTGGGCCGAGCGGCTCGCGGATCCCGAGATCCGGACCCGCGTCGCGCGGGAGATGCGGACCCCGACCGACGCGTGGGAGAATTTCTTCGTCGCCTCGGGTTCGCCCGACAAGATCCTGCTCGTGGGCTTCAGCGCCGATTCGCTGAAGCCGCTGACCGGCCGGACCCTCGCCGAAATAGCCGAGATGCGCGGCACGACCCCGGCCGAGACCGCCATGGACCTGGTGATCCAGAACGGAGCGGACGTCGGGACCGTCTATTTCCTTATGTCGGAGGAGAACGTCCGCAAGAAGGTGGCGCTTCCCTGGGTCGCCTTCGACTCCGACGAGGCGGCGCTGGCTCCGGAAGGCGTGTTTCTCGAGTCGAATCCGCATCCGCGGGCGTACGGCAGCTTCGCACGCCTCCTGGGCCGGTATGTCCGGGACGAGGGTGTGATCCCCCTGGAGGAGGCCATCCGGCGACTGACATCGTTTCCCGCCGAGACGTTCGGGATCGAGCGCAGGGGAGTGCTCGCGCCCGGCGCGTATGCCGACGTCGTGGTGTTCGATCCCGAGACGATCGAGGACCGGGCGACCTTCGCGGAGCCGCATCAGTATGCGGTCGGTGTGCGTCACGTATTCGTGAATGGCATCCATACGCTGGAGGATGGAGAGCACACGGGCGCCACCGCCGGGCGATTCGTGCGCGGTCCCGGCTGGAGCGGCCGTTGAGCGACCTGCCGGCGGTTCGCCTCTTCGGCCCGGCACTCAGCGACACGGAGAGGTTCGCACTCGAACGGGACCGTGAGGACCCGCTGGCGGGTTTTCGCGATCGTTTCGAGCTGCCCGCGTCATCCGACGGGAGTCCGCTGGTTTACCTGGTCGGAAACTCGCTGGGCCCTCTCCCCCGGGCTTCGCGCGAGGCCGTGGCACGCGTGCTGGACGTCTGGGGCCGGGAAGGAGTGGATGGCTGGTTCACGCCTCCCGACCCCTGGTACGAGATCGACGAACGGTTCCTGGAACCGCTGGCCGAGCTGGTCGGAGCGAAGCTCCACGAAGTCTCCGTCATGAACGGCCTCACCGTGAACCTGCACCTCCTGCTCGCGACCTTCTTCCGTCCGGTCGGCGCGCGCACGAAGATCCTGATCGATGCACCCTGTTTCCCGAGCGACCGCTTCGTGGTCGAGACCCAGCTGCGCTGGCACGGGCTCGACCCGGCCGAGCACCTCCTGGAAGTGGGACCCGACCCCGGCACGGATACGGTGGCCGAGGAGCGCTTCGAGCGAGTCCTCGCCGACCGTGGAGACGAGATCGCCATCTTCCTGCTGGGAGGAGTCAACTTTCTCACCGGGCAGCGCTTCGATCTCGAGCGACTCGCGG
>JARRPS010000067.1:0-8616 GCA_037382625.1 Gemmatimonadota bacterium
GCGGACTCGCCGTGCACCTGGGGGTCGAGACTGTCGAGAACCCGCACCCGGTGTCCGCGCTCCACGAGGGCGTCCACGAGGTGCGAACCGATGAAACCCGCGCCACCGGTAACGAGAATTCGCTTCGGATCCATGATTGAGGCACTCCTTCGCTTCCATTCGTCAGGGTGCGTGCGGGACGGTTGCGAGCAAACACCGTGCCCCGGGTCTTTCCCCCGACGCCCCGTTCCGCCACCGTTCGGAACGTGGCCCCGGTTTCGCATCCGGAGAAGTCCGCGATGCCATCTCTCGCGTTCCGGTAACCCCGGTCGAGGGCCCTCGATGATCGAAAAGAAGCGCCGAAAACGGTCGAGCGTCCGGATCGCCATGCCGGGCCCCGGCCGACGCCGTGTGCACCACAGACGCGGATGGAGCCGCCTGCGATCCCGGCGGGCCCGGGTTTCGATCGTCGCGGCGATCCTCGTTCTGCTCGTGCTCGTTCTCACGCTGGCACCGGTCGAAACGACGGAATCGGCGATCCCGGGGACTTGCATCTGGTGCGGGCATTTCGCCCTTGCCGATGCCATACTCAACATTCTGCTGTTCGTCCCGCTCGGATATGTATTGGGGCTGCGTGGACGCCGGGCCCCGTGGCGGGCCTGGGCGGGCCTGACATTGCTGGCGGCGGCGATCGAGATCACTCAGATCTTTCTGCCCGGGAGATTCCCCACCCTTTCGGACGTAATCGCCAACTCGGCGGGTGCGGCGATCGGACTGCTAATGGCTGGACTGTGGAGACGGGGCGTACCGGTGCACGCCAGGCGGACGGGAGCGCTGCCGGTGTTCGCCGGCGTTCTCGCGGCGGTCATCTGCCTCGGCGGAGGCTGGCTGCTTCGGCCGGCCCTTCCCGAATCCTCCTGGTTCGGCCAGTGGACACCGGATCTCGGGCATTACGACCAATACAAGGGCGAGGTTCTCGGTGTGCGTATCGGAGGCACCGAAGTGCCCGGCCACCGGCTCGAGAACACACCGGCGGTACGGGCCGGTCTGCTGGCCGGAGAGCCGGTCGACGTGGAGTTCGTCGCCGGAGAGGGGCCGGCGGCCCTGGCCCCGATATTTTCGATCTACGACGGGATGGAAAGAGAGATCTTCGTCCTCGGAGGTCGGCGAGAGGACCTCATCGTGCGCGTGCGTCGTCACGCTTCGGATCTGCGGCTCCGTGCTCCACAGTCCCTCTTCGAGAGCTCGGCTCCTTCCCGCGGGGATACGGCACGGATCGCCGTGACCGTCGGGCGGGGACGGGTCTGCTCCGACCTCCCGGCAGCCTCCTGCCGTTCACTCGCGCCGCCGGGACGCGGCTGGAGCCTGTTGCTCGGGGCCGCTCCGACCAACGGACTCGAGCGACTGGCCGATGGGGCCTGGTTGGCGCTGCTTTTCGTTCCTCTCGGCTACGGATTCCGGCCTCGGGCCGTCTGGTGGACGGGGCTCGGAATCGGACTGGGAGGACTCCTGGGCTCCGCCCTGCTGGTCGGGGGCGCCACGGGAGCCGATCTGTTGACGACGATCGCGGGCACGGCAGTGGGACTGCTCGCAGGTGAATCAGCGGGGCGTCGGGTGCCACGCCGATTCAGGCAATGGGCAAGTCCGCCGACTCGGTGATGACTCGTATACACCGATCGATGCGGTCGTACACCTCTTCGAATACCTCTTCCGGCTGCTCGACCGGATCTCGAATCGTCCGCTTCCGTATCGGTTCGGGATCGAGGTCGCCGAGTACCCACACCCTGTCGGGGGAGGCATTGAACTGCACCTGGATGTCACGTTTCTGGACCTCGCTCATCACGTAGATGAGGTCGGCCGAGTCGACGCTCTCGCGGGTCAGGAGGCGGGAGCGGTGGGCTTCGAGATTGACGCCGCGACGGGAAGCCACGGCCCGCGCCGCAGCCGGCGAGGGTCGATCGGGCTTGACGAATCCCGCTGATTCGATCCGCCAGCTCCCGCGGTTCCCCAGATCCCGGATCAGCGCATGCTCGGCATACGGACTCCGGCAGATGTTGCCATGACAGACGAAAAGGACCCGAACTCCCTCGCGACCGAGCACCGCTCTTCGAGCATCCTCGTGTCGGGCGGAATGTCGCAGCCGGTCAGGCGCGTGGCGGAATGCCCGCGCAACGGATCGGATCAACTGATTTCAGCGATCCGGATTCCGCCTCCGCCTTCTCTCGCCTGCCGCAAGGCCGTCCGTGCTGCCGCGAAGCGCGTCAGGCTGGCGATCCGGTTCGCCACCGGATTGCGTGCGTGCGCGTCGTCTGCGCTCATGCCGGTCGAGGGGAACTCGACGATCCCGGCGCTCAGAGGACTGCGCCCCGCTCTCCAGTCGCCGATCGGTTCGATCTGGCGATTCAGCCGACGCACCATCGTCGTGACACCCGCGGCCGATGTGTTGTACGCGACCACCCCCAGTTCGGCCTCTCCCAACCAGCCGATGGCGTCCGATGTCCGAAGATGGCGCTTCGCGAGGTCGGCCGTCTCCCGACGTTGAATTTCGAGCCGATCGCCCGTGGCGGGTTCGGCCGGTCCGAGAACCACGCAACTCATCGGAACGGCGGTTCGGGAGGCGTTGGCTTCGAGCAGCCGCACCACCCGCATCAGGCCGGCCAGGTTGTAGAGGCCGGTGGCGGTGTCGGTGAGACTGCCCTCTTCCGTCAGCTCGATCAACCGCTTGATCTCGAGGAGCCGGCGCAGCTTGGCGACGATCAACTTGGAGCGGACGGGCTCCTTGATGATGTCCCAGGCCCCTGCCGCCATCGCAGCCGCTTCGTCGGATTCCGCCCAGAAATTCGGGGAATAGACCAGGATCGGAACACTGTCTCGAAGGCCCGCCGAACGGAGGGCCCGAGAGAGTTCCGGCACCTGCATGTCGGGCAGATTCTCACCGATGATCACGATCTCGGGATTCACCAGGCGGGAGTCCCGGACGGCGAGTCTCGCCGAGCGCACTCGTGCGAAGGCGAACCCTTCCGGTTCGAGCACCGCCTGCAGGGCGGAAGCGAACCAGTCGTGCGCGGTGACCAGCAGGACGTTGGTAGACCTGGACTGCGGGTCCGTACGAAGCGACTCAGACATAGGCTATCCTCGCTGCGGTCAGGGGCCGTTTCCGTAGCGTCATGAGATGATCACAGCTTGGGTTTGCTCGGGTGATCACGCTCGAACATGACTGGAAGCGTTTTGAGCATAATCCAGATATCGAACCAGAGGGACCTTCTCTGCAAGTACTCGAGGTCGTAGTCCACCTTGATGCGGACATCATCGACCGTCTGGTCGGCACGGCGATTCACCTGGGCCCACCCGGTAATTCCGGGGGGAACCTGGTGCCGAAGCGGGTAGTGTCCGATCTCCTCGCGCAGCTGCTGCACGAACTGTGGCCTCTCGGGTCGAGGACCCACGATCGACATATCCCCCTTCAGAACATTCCAGAACTGCGGCAGCTCGTCCAGTCGGGTGCGGCGCAGAAACCGGCCGACCCGGGTCACCCGTGGGTCGTTGTCCTGAGCCCACACGGGTCCGCTGTGCTTTTCCGCGTCCACCCGCATCGAACGGAATTTCGTGATCAGAAACGGTTGTCCGCCGAGATCTGATACGCGCCTTCCTCCACTCGGTCCCCCTTCTACCGGGGATCGTCGGTCCAGTCCGACGCGCTGCTGCCGGTAGAAGACCGGGCCCGGGCTGTCGAGACGCACGAGAAGCGCGAGAACGAGAATCAGGGGCGCGAGAACGACCAGTGCGCCTGCCGCCAGAACGACGTTCAACCCTCGAAGGATGGAGGCCTCGAAGCGGTTCGGGCGGCGGATGGCCGCCTCCGGCGCGATCCCGCGCGCGGCGTCAACCGAATGACCTTCTTCGAGGGTGACGAAACGGGGTCGACCGCGCCGGCGAAACACCGGTTCACGCACGACCGTCATTGTCGGCTGCATCTCGTTCATGGACGCCTGCTTGCTTACGCTGCCTTTCGGCACGAATGACGAATGTCGTCCGTCATTCGAAGCATCCCTCGTGCCACCCGACGATACGGCAACTAAATCATTTCTGGTCAACGGGATACGAGATTCCCAGTACGGCGGCCCAGCCGGAACTGGTGCAAAGCCTCCACAGCGAAGAGTCGAAACGGTTGCGAGCCTGCAAGATAGGTCCCGACGGCGGTAACGTACCAGTATCCGCCGCCGGGGAGGAGGGGATCAGAGGCTCAGAACACGAGCGCCACGATCGCGATCGAGCTCGCTACGATTCCCAGTGCGATCCCGATGTTTCGCAGAAGCAGGTATCTCCCCTCGGTGGACGGCATCTCTATGGCGTCTCCGGGCCGGATGTCGAGGTCGTCCAGGGTCAGGCCGGGGGCGGTGATCTGCGGCCCCTGCAGGATCGTTTCTCCGAACCGGCGTACCCGCACTTTCTCCGTCGCGGCGCGAGTCGTGGGTCCGCCGGCGAGCATCAGCACATCGGAAACGAGCATCGAACCCGACACGTCGTAATACCCGGGTTCGGTCACCTCTCCCACGACCCCTACCCGCATCTGGGTGTCGATCTCGATCTGCGGATCTCTCAGAACCGTAGAGAGTCCCGCGCGGATCACATCGTGAGCCTCCGCGTACAGAACTCCGTCCATATCGATCGGCGGTACGCCCGGCAGTACGAGCGTCTGGTCCGGCTGGACCGTGAAGCTCCCGGTCCACTGCGGCTGACCCCTGACCTCGAGCCCGACGACCTCACCCGGCCGGAAGTCTCCGGACTCGAGCCGCTGCTCGATGCCGGCGATCTGCCGCTCCATCGCTCGTGCCTCGTCCCCGTCCGGGTCCGAGACCTGGAAGAGACGATTCTCGAGGCTGTCGCGACGCATCTCCAGCAGAGCTCTGCCGTCGAGACGCCCACCCTCCACCTGGGCCGTCAAAGGTGCCGCACAGCAGAAGACGGCTGCAAATACCATCGGAAATGCGCGTTTCATTCGATTCTCTCTCACGTCGGTTCGATCGCTTGCCGCCCGGTATTCCGCACTCCCGGGCTATCGTCGCAGATGGCCGGCCTGTTCTCGCCGGATGATCGCCACCCGGGGCAACTCCCGGGCCACTTCCCACGGCTCCCCCGCGTCAGCCGAGGCCGTAGTCCCGAATCTTATACAGAAGGGCGCGATAGCTCAGTTCCAGCAACTCGGCCGCCCGCGTGCGATTCCCCTCGGTAACCTCCAATGCGCGGGCGATCAGGTGCCTTTCGAGCTCCGCCGTCCGCTTCTTCACGCTCAGCTCGTCGCTCGACAGGTTCTCGGAGCTGATCCTCATCGTCGAGTCGGGATCCCGGACGATCTCCGGGAGGTCTTCCACCTCGATCGTCTCGCCATCCGCAAGCACCATTGCCCTTTCCACGACATTCTCCAGCTCGCGCACATTGCCCGGCCAACCGTAGGCGGCCATGCACTTGAGGGCGGCTGTCTCGAATCCCTCGACCGCCATCTCCATCGCTTCGTTGTACGAGCCGAGAAAGTGCTTGGCGAGCTGGGGGATCTCGTCGGTCCGGTGTCGCAACGGGGGAAGGTGGATGCGCACCACGTTGATCCGGTAATACAGGTCGGAACGGAACCCGCCCGATTGAACCTCCGCCTCGAGATCCCGCGCCGTAGCCGCCACGATACGCACGTCCACCTGGCGGGGCTTCGACTCTCCGACACGCCGGATCTCGCCCTCCTGCAGGGCCCGAAGAAGTTTGACCTGAAGCGACTGCGGCAGTTCGCCGACCTCGTCGAGGAACAGAGTTCCGCCGTCCGCCTCTTCGAAGAGACCTGTCCGGTCGGCGGTCGCACCCGTGAACGACCCCTTTACGTGACCGAACAGCTCGGACTCGAGCAGGTTCTCCGGAATCGCCCCGCAGTTCACGGGCACGAAGGCACCGGTCCTGCCCGAAACCTCGTGAATCAACCGGGCGATCAATTCCTTTCCCGTGCCACTCTCTCCCGTGACGAGCGCCGTCGTGGGGTGCCGGGCGACGCGCTCGGCCAGCTCCAGCGCCCGGGTCATGCCCGCGCTGCTGGCGATGATTCCGCCGTGCCGTTTCTCGACACGCACCTGCCGGCGCAGCCGATGAATTTCACGGTCCTTCTTCGAAGATTCTTCGGCGATCCGGATCCTGAGAAGGAGCGAATCGGGCGTGAAGGGCTTGTCGATGTAGTCCCAGGCCCCCTTTCGGATGGCCTCGATGGCGAGATCCGAGTTTCCGTATGCGGTCATCACGATGACCCTCGCCGCGCCATCCTGTGCTTCGTATCGATCGAGGAATCCGATCCCATCGAGGCCCGGCATCCGGACATCCGTCAGGATCAGATCGGGCTGAGACTCCGTGGCCTTCTGCAACCCTTCCTCGCCGTCCGCGGCAGTGATCACGTCGTGCCCCTCATCTTCGAGGAGCAGCGATACGGTCCTTCTAAGTCCGGCGTCATCATCCAGAATCAGAATTCTCATTCGGCCCTTTCCCCTCTGACGACGGGCAACAGCAGGCGCAGCAACGCGCCACCACGATCGGAAGGAAGAACCTCGATCGTTCCACCCATCCCCTCGATCAGCCGCGCAGAAACCGCAAGTCCGAGGCCCGTGCCGCGTCCCGGTTCCTTCGTCGTGAAGAACGGCTCGAATACACGACTCCGGACCTCCTCCGGAATCCCGGGGCCGTCGTCGCGCACGCGCAACTCCACGGCCGGATCACCCGCCCGCAGTCGCCGCGCGGGACCGGGGTCGCGTGTCTGGTCGAGTCGCCGGAGATGAGAGTAGTCGACGCCAACCGGGTCGCCGCTGCGCCGGACCGGTGCCACCGAGTCACCTTCTCCGACCGTCACGAGTCGGGTATCGATCTCGATCACACCCGGTCGACCCGTCTCACCGATCGCGTCCGTCGCGTTCAGCAGGAGATTGACCAGAACCTGCTCGAGCTGGCTCGAGTCACCCTGCACCGGCGGAAGATCTTCCGACAGGACGAGTCTCACATCCGAGTTCCTGAAGCGCCCCTGGAGCCGCAGCATTTCTTCCGTCCGGCGCACCGTTTCGTTGAGATCCAGCGCGCGGGCCGACGCCTCCTTGGGGCGAGCGTACTCGAGCAATCCGCGCACGATCCGGTCGATCCTCTTCGTCTCGTAGTCGATCCCCTCCACCCACTCCGAGTCTCCACTCCGTCGTCGACCCACCTCCAGGTATCCGAGGATCGCGCCAAGCGGGTTTCCGATTTCGTGCGCAACGCCGGCGGATAGCCGACCGATCGAAGCCAGCTTCTCTGCCCGGACCAGTCGCGTGCGCGCTTCCGAGAGCTCGCGGTTCGTGGCGTCCAGCGAACGGACGTTCGCCGCCAGCGTTTCCTGGTTTTCCAGCAGGCCCTCGGCCATCGAATTCACGGCCGAGGAGAGCCGCTCGAGCTCGGCGGTGTCCACCTCGGGAAGGCGGTGGGTTCGGTCCCCTCCGGCGATCCGCTCGGCGCCTTCGACCATGGCATCGACCGGCTCGAGGACGAGCTCGCGGAGTCGAACCCGGGCGAAGAGACCGAGAAGAAACATGTCACCGACAGTGACCACGGCCAGGACGAGCGCGGCGATACCGAGAGGGAGCGAAAGACGGAATACGATGTACACGGTCACGGCCACCGTGAACAGCGCGACGAACAGCAGAATCAGCAAACCCCACAGCAGGCGTCGGCCGAGGGTGGGCGGACTCTTCCCTGTGGCCCGATCTCCGGACTCGAACGGTTTGACACGATCGCTGTTCATGCGGCCGAAGATGGGTGGGCGGAGTGGCAATGCGCCACGGGCTTCGCATATCCCCATGTCGCTTCGGGCACGCGATCGTTGCACGCGAACGACAGTCAGATTGCTTCCTCCGATCGGGCCAGACTGTCAAGTTGTTTCAGGACACTTACTTACGCCGAAAGAATGCACGCTTCCCGTGTGGGCCGGTCTCTTGCAGGGTTCGTCCGGTGTTTACACGGCGAGCGCGCCATGACGGTGCGACGCGGGGAGTTCGTTCGAAGCGAACGTCACCGAGAAAAGGAGTCTACCCGATGGTGAAGATGCGATTCACGCCGCTCGTGGCCGTCGCGGCGCTGGCCGTTCTGGCCGCCTGCGATGGGGAGAGGATCCCGACGGAACCCGGTCTGCAGAATGGGGACGTCGAGGTCATCGACGGTATCACCTTCAAGAAGACGACCGGGCCGATCCAGGCCTCTTACGTGTACGATGGACCGGAAGGCTACGTCTGCGAGGCGATCGATTTCGAGGAATTCGCGCACGGCGAGGTCATCACCGAGACCACACTCTTCGGTGAGGCGGTCGGCGTCGAGATCACGGAGTGGAACGACATCGGGGAGGGCGATAGCGGCACCTTCGATGCGCTCGTTTACGATACGGACGACGTGGGCGACGATCCGGATATCGAGGCAGCCGGTCAGCTCGAGAACCTGGGTAACGTGCTCGTCCACCAGGAAGACAACGGATCGGGGCCACTCGGCGGCCCTTACACGCTGCCCGACGATGCGGACGTGAACTCCGTCTTCCTGTTCACCTTCCCGACGGACGATTACATCGTTCAGGGCTTCGCGGCGCTCGATCAGGAAGGG
>JARRPS010000068.1:0-8498 GCA_037382625.1 Gemmatimonadota bacterium
CCGAACCACGATGAAATCCTCGTCTTCGTGCGTTTC
Organism: Gemmatimonadota bacterium; assembly: GCA_037382625.1. GTDB lineage: Bacteria > Gemmatimonadota > Gemmatimonadetes > Palauibacterales > Palauibacteraceae > Carthagonibacter. The sequence goes on from JARRPS010000068.1 coordinate 37, forward strand.
CCGCCAGGCGTAGTTGTGGTGGTTGTGGACCAGGTCGAGCTCGGTCCCGCCGATCATATCCACTACCTTCCGCACCACCCACTCGCGGCCCGCGTAGGCGTAAGCTCCCGCGAGCTCCATCAGACCGTAGTAGTCGTGACCGAGAGGGGTCTCGAGCGGGAAGATGACCTCGGCTTCCGGCACCCGCTCGCCCCACTGCGCGCCCTGACCCAGAGCGAGGAATGCGGAGGCCACGGTATGCCCGAACCCGCGGCTCCCGAAATGCACGCCGACCCAGATCCGGTCCTCCTCGTCGGCGAACACGTCCACGTAGTGATTGCCGCTTCCCACGGTTCCGAGCTGGACGCGCGCCTTCTCGCGCAGGTTGCCCCGGTGCTTCGGGGGGACGGCATCCCAGGCATCATCCTCGAACAGCGGGTGATCGACCGGGGCGTCGTCGGCCCGGTTCGAGCGCCCGAGCCCGAAGCTGACCGTGCCGTAGATTTCGTCGGCGATCTCGTTGAGCCGGCCCTGTAGTTCCGCACCCTCGGCTCCCAGGTCCTCGAGCCTCAGGTCCGTTCGGATCGCCGCGTTGCCGCAGGCGATGTCGAATCCCACGCCGACGACCGAGACCTCGTCCCGATACGCCGCCACGCCGCCGATCGGCATGATGTAGCCGAGATGGCCGTCCGCCATCAGCGCCGCTCGCTCGGCGCGCGCTGCTACGCCCCGCAACTGGGCCAGCGTCTTCTCGTCGTGCTCTCCGAAGATCCTCATCGAATTCTCCCGTACTCGCGACTCCGTTTTCACAGCCTCGGATCCACGGGCTCGCTCTCCAGCGCCAGCACGCCGAAGACGCACTCGTGCACCCGCCGAAGCGGCTCGCCGCGCACGAAGCGGTCGAGCCCCTCGATGCCGAGCGCCAACTCGCGCAGCGCCATGGAGCGCTTGTGTCCGAGCCCGCGGTTGCGCAGCCGCTCGAGATTCTCGGGTTCGTCGTACGACGGCCCATAAATGATCCGGAGGTACTCACGCCCCCGGACCTTTACGGCCGGCTGCGTCAGGCCCTTTCTGCCGCGCGCGAGAAAGTCCAGCGGCTTCACGACCATGCCCTCGCCGCCGGCCTCCGTCAGCTCCGTCCACCATCGAGTGGCCTCCGTCTCACTGACAGGATCTGTCACGTCGACGATGCGCCACGGGGTCGCCAGCATGAGTTCGGTGTCGACCTCGCACACGCGAGCCAGTGTCTCCATGTGCCACGCGTGATCGCGGTTCATATGGACCGCTCCCTCGGAAGCCAGCAGGTGGAAGGGGGCCAGCTTCATGTCACCGACATCCGTCACCTTCCAGCAGTATCTGCGATAGGCACGTGTGTAGTCTTCGATCGCGTCGCGTCTCCGCTCGAATTTCGCCGACAGCTCCGTTGCCTGACCCCGCGCCGTCGCTTCGGTCAGAGAGTCCATGGCCATCGACATCGCGGCCCGACCCGCAGCGCCTACGGAAGCGTACTGTTCGCGAAGCAGCTCCCGGGCCTTCACCGACCAGGGCATCAGCTCCGCGTCGAGGCACAGCCAGTCCGTGCCCAGCTCCTCCCACAGGCCGGCCGTATCGCAGGCAGCGCCGATCCGGGACAGCACCTCGAGTTCCACATCAGCATCGTCGAAAAACCGGCGACCGGTTCGCGTGTACACGATTCCGAACCCGTCCTCCACGACGCCGAATCGTCTCCGGGCCGCATCTTCGTCCCGGCACAGCACGACCACGGCCCTCGACCCCATGTGCTTCTCCTCGCACACGACGCGGGGAACCCCTTCCTGCCGGTAGTAGGCAAACGTTTCGGTCGGGTGCTCGAGAAGGCCCTCCAGCTCCGAGGTCTTTCCCGGCGATATGGTCGGCGGCAGGTAGATCAGCCATTTCGGATTCGCTGCGAATCGGCTCATGACCTCCAGGGCCGCGGCCGCATTCTCTTCCCGGACCGTCAGGTTGCCTCGCAGGCGGGTCTGGACGATGCGCCGCCCGACGACGTCCTCGATCTCGAGGAGTTCGTCCTCCCGGTGCTGGGTCGTCAGACCGTCCCCGCTCTCGTCCGACAGAAAGGGACGCGCCGGCTGCGCGTATTCCTGCCGCGCCGGAACCGACACGATTTCCCTCTCCGGGTATCGAAGCGCCGTCAGTCTGCCGCCGAAGACGCACCCGGTGTCGATGTTCATCGTCTGGTTGAGCCACAGGGCTTCGGGCACGGGCGTGTGGCCGTAGACGACCGTCGCCGGACCCCGATACTCCCTTGCCCAGTCCTGGCGGACCGGGAGACCGAACTCGTCGGTCTCGCCGGTCGTATCGCCGTACAGAGCGAAGGACCGGACTCGCCCGGAGGCGCGGCCCTGAAACCGCTCCTTCAAGCCCGCGTGCGCCACGACCAGCTTGCCGCCGTCCAACACGTAGTGGCTCACCAGGCCAGCGATGAAATCCACGACTCGCTCCCGAAACTCCTCCGATTCCTGTTCGAGCTGCTCGAGAGACTCTGCGAGACCGTGCGCCAGGTTCACCTTCCTCCCGCGAAGGGCCCTCAGCAGCTTCATATCGTGGTTGCCGGGGACGCAGATGGCTCGTTCCGCCTCGACCATGTCCATCACGAGACGCAGCACACCGGGCGTGTTCGGGCCGCGATCCACCAGATCCCCTACGAACACGGCCTTCCGGCCCTCCGGGGGCCGAACATCGTAATCGACCGCCCCTCGCTTCTCCGAGGTGCGGATTTCGTAGCCCATCTGATGGAGCAGTTCGAGAAGCTCATCGAGGCATCCGTGCACGTCTCCGATGATGTCGAACGGCCCGGTCTCGCCGCGGCGATCGTTCCAGAGCGGCTGTCGCAGAACGGCTGCTGACTCGACCTCCTCCGGCGAGCGCAGCCGGTGCACGTAACGAAACCCCTCGCGCTGAAGTCCCCGGATGGATCGCCGCATCTGCCGGTGCTGCCTTCGAATGACGTGGGGACCGAGGTCCCGGTCCGGACGGTTCTGATTCCGTTCGCGGCACACCTTCTCGGGAATGTCGAAAACGATCGCGACCGGCATGACATCGTGGTCGCGGGCCAGGGTCACGAGTGGCTTGCGCGACGAGGAATCCACGCTGGTGGCGTCGATCACGGTCAGGTTCCCCCTGCGCAGCCGCAGTCCGGCCATGTAATGCACGAGATCGAATGCGTCGGTGGTGGCCTCCTGACTGTTCTCGTCATCGGACACGAGGCCACGACAGAAGTCCGAAGAGATGATCTCGGTGCTCCGAAAATGCCGCGCGGCAAACGTCGACTTGCCGGCCCCGGACGGTCCCACGAGCACGACCAGAGACATCTCCGGAATCGTCAGTTCCCGGGCGGGAGCTCCCGCATCCAGACTATTCAAGGGTGAACACTCCCATCTGGGAGGCCGCTCCGACCTCGGGATCCTCCGTGCCGACGGGCAGGATTCGCAGGGAGTATCCGAACCGCTCCGCCACCGATCCCGCCCAGTTTGCGAATTCCTCCCGGGTCCACTCGAACCGGTGGTCCCGGTGCCGAAGGGAGTCCGCCGGCAGTGTCTCGAACCGCACGTTGTACTCGCGGTTCGGAGTGGTCAGAACCACGACCGCGGGCCGCGCGTGCTCGAACACCACCCGCTCGAAGCTCGCGAGTCGCGGCGGGTCGAGATGCTCCACCACCTCGACGACGGCCGCGGCGTCGAATCCCGACAGCCGCTCGTCGCGATACATCAGAGATCCGTGCATGAGGCGTATCCGGCTCCGTTTCGCCTCCGCCATCCGGTCCAGATGCAGCCGGTCTTTCGCGATCTCGAGCGACCGGATGGAGACGTCCATTCCCAGGATCTCTTCGAACTGCGGGTCCTTCAGCAGAAGCCCGAGCAGCTTGCCCTCTCCACAGCCGAGGTCCACCACGCGACGCGCCCGCTCGGCGCGCAGTACGGAGAGCACCGCTCCCAGCCGTTGTTCGTGAAGACTGACCCGGGGCTCGGCCACCACGTCGGTATCGGCGACCGGGACGCCGGATTCCAAGGTGACTTCGTCGGATCCCTCGTCCACGGGATCTTCCTGCGCGATCAGTCGTTCGACCGCCATGCGGGCCAGACTGCGTCGGTGCTTCAGGTATCGACGGGCGATCAGGCCACGCTCCGGATGGTCGGTCAGCCACCCCTCGCCCTTGCTCACCAGCTTCTCGACCTCGTCTTCCGCGACCCAGTAGTGCTTGCGATTGTCGAGAACGGGGACGAGCACGTACAGGTGGCGCAAAAGATCCCGGAGCCGCTCCTCGCCGCGCAGGGTCAGCGTCAAGTATCGGCTCTCGCCCCACTCGGGCACGTCGGGGTCCAGGGGGTGCGAGTCGACCTCTACTTCGTAACCGAGCGGCTCGAAAAGACGGCGCACCATCTCCTCGCCGCCACGGCTCGGTACCGCCGCCATGCGGACCTCGAGCGGAATGGCGGTACCGACGAGCTCCGGTCTCTCTTTGCAATTGCCGGCCAGCGCCGTTCCGAACACCCGCGAAATCGCGACGCTCAGAAACGAGGAAGCCACATACGGACGATCGCTCACGTATTCGAACAGCGTCGCACCGCTCTTCGGGCCGCGCACCAGGCCGACGCTGTCGACGTCCAGCAGAAGCGCGGCGGTGCAGCGTTCCGCCGTCGCTTCCGGGTAGAAGACGTGCGCCTTCCCGAACGTCAGATCGAAGCTCTGCGTCCGTTCCGGGTGCTTGTGCAGCAGGTAGCCGAGATCCGTCGCCGGCTCGTGCGTCGTCGTGATCGTGAGTATCACCTGCGCTCCCGCCTCGGGGGCCCCGGCGGTCCGCCGCCGCCGGGGCCGGTACACCCGCGGGTGGTTCGCGGGCTCAGTCTCTAACGTAATGGTTCCGCGGTTCTCCATCCCACCCGCCGGACTTCATGCAGCATCGCTTGAAACCGGCGTCCCGAACCGCACGGGCAGAGGTCGTTGCGACCGAGCTTCTCCATCAGCTCCTTGTCGCCGCCCACGATCCGCGTGCCGCGTCGGACCCGCGTCTCGGAGGGATAGCCCCCGCCTCCGCTTGCTCATGCGCTCGAAAGCGCGTGTCGAGATCCCGTCCCGTATCTCGTGGCACTGCCGGCCTCCCTTCTTCATGGACCGGGCCGGCGCTCCGACAGGCCGCCGGCCCGGGTGGAAGGTTGAAGTTCACTGCCAGGAAGTCGTGTCTTCCCCTTCTCCCTGGACTCTCTGCCAGAACGCCTGCGCACGAACGCGCTGGTCGCTCGAGAACTCCTCGAGCGCCGTGATCGTCCGGATTCGCACCCGGACGACGGCACCTGTGACGTCCTTGAAGGTCACCCACTTCGGGGGCACCCTTCGATCCAGCATTCTGGCGACGTACTCCGCCGTCTCCGGCGTCACGGCCCATCCTCCGCCCTCCTGGCGGTACACGAGCCAGTAGTCCTCCGGAGGCAGGGAAAGACCCGGCACGCCGAAGTACTCCATCAGCCGCTCGTTCATCGTCTCCTCCGGAGCGATTGCCGCGCTTTCGCACGGCAGGTTCACGGTTGCCGCACCGCCGGAGCGGCGCGGCTCACCAGAACCGCCCGCCCCGGATCAGTGCACGAACTCCGCGATCAGCCGGGGAGTGGCCGTGTCGAACCCGACCACGTCCAGCATCCCGCCGTCCAGCGGATCCGCAATCGTGAATCCGTTGGAGGCCATTCCGACCACGACGAGTCGCGCCGGAATGCCGGTCTTCTCGCGGTACTGCCGGAGCGCCTGGCTCGGGTGGATATCCCCGGCCCACGTCTCGTTGTCCGTGTAGACCACGAACACGTCGACCGGCCACCTTCGCCTCGTCGCCTCCAGCATCGGCAGCGCGCAGTCCGTCCACCCGAAGTTCAGGCGATCGGTGCGCCTCAACACGTCATCCAGCCTCTCGCGCGGCGAGAAGGACAGCGTAGAGAGACCGCTGGGTCCGAAGCCCCCGAACGCGGCCGTGAAGGCCGTGAACATGTGCCTCGGCTCCGTCGCCGCCGTGACCAGCGCCATGGCCGCCGAGGCCTCGCGGCAGGACAGGTAGTCCATGCCGTGCACCCCGGCAGTCATGGAGGCGGACACGTCCAGCGCCAGCATGACGCGCTTGCCTGTGGTCGGCGCGTTCTGGAACGTCCCGTAGAACGCCCCGTCCAGCGCGTCGACCACGGGGGCCACCGGCTCCCAGGAACCACGACCCCGCACACCACGCCCGCTCGCGTACGTCTTCAGCGCGGCGAGCACGGCGATCGGGTGGATACGGGCCTTCTGCAGCCGACCCTCGTTTCCGAGCCGCTCCACGACCCGCGCGGTCGCGTCACTGCCCGGCGCCACCAGACCCACCCGGGTCATCGTGGCCAGGTTTCGGATCATCGCTCCCATCGGCATCTCCTCCAGGAGCGCCTCCCACACCTCCGGGTGACGGAGGAGGGGAGACGGAACCATCTCCCGCACCAGGCGGAGCTCCGCGATCCGGATCGCGGCCTCCTCCGGGTCCAGGTCGCCGAGGGCGCGCACGCCCTCGAGCAGGTCCCGCACCTCGGGGTCGATCCCTTCCGGAATCGCCTCGAGCCCCTTCCAGCCGCGCGTGGCGAGCCGGAAGATGACGTCCTGCGTCTGCGACGTCGGCTTCGGGTGCGCGAGTCGCAGCGCGTCACGGTGCGCCCACCCGTCCCGGGACGGGTACTTCAGCACCTGGTACGCGAGCTTCCGGTCCGGCTTCTCGACGTACCAGTCGGCGACCGCCCGGCGGACGCCCCGTCCCCAGCCCCGGAATCCGGTGACGAACTGGAGCCAGTGGAACAGGTGCGTTCCCGTGCGCGCGACCTCCGGAAGCGCGGCGAGCGCCGCCGTGCGCGTCGCCTCATCACCGAGGGACGCGGCCATGGCGAGCGCGAACAGCGCCGGATCGTTGGTCGCGGCCCGGCCGCTGACGCTCAGCTCCACGACCCGCTTCACGAGTGCCTCGCCCTGCTCCCGAACCAGGGCTTCGACGACCCGCGCGTTCTCGATCGTGAGCCGACGCTCGCGCACGTAGAAGGTCCCGCCCTCGCTCCCCAGCACGAGGAAGCGATCCAGGCGGTCCCACTCGCTGACCGGCCACGCGTACCCGCCAGCGGAGTTCGGCACCTGTCCGGTGCCCGGGATCGGCTCGCTCTGCGGCGTCACCAGCCGCGCGAGGCGAGTCGCGAAGTGCTTCGTGTAGTCCAGCATTTCTCGCCTCCTCGTTAGAGGTGTTCGAGGGAGAACGTTCAGAGACGTTCGCGATAGTGAGGGCGGGGAACGCGGATGAGTGGCCTTCATTTCGTCGACGAGGACCTACCATTAACTGTGATAACCTCATCGTTTCGACCCGCGTCCCCCGGAAAGGCCGATACCGGAATGCGGCGTCGGACCTGAACGGACATGCGATTGAATCGGGGAGCGCGGATGAATGGCCTTCGATACGGGATATCGTCCCTAGCGGTAACCGTATCGAGATCGACCCGCGTCCCCCGGTGTCGGGTCCGGCGCCGGGCGTCGGCGTCGGACGTGTATGGAGAATCGGCCCGGGCGAGTGCGGGGATGTCGACCCCCGCCCTTCAAGGTGACGATAACCCTCAACCGGCGGCCCGCTTTTGCGGGCGAAGGAGTGGAGAGGACTCTCACCCGGACCGCGCTTCGTGAGGTGACCTGTCGGGGCCGAAGGGCCGGGACGGGCGCAGGGAGTCGCGTGATCGCCGCGCCACGCCCGACCTCGACGACCGCCCGTCGGTCACCGTTGCGTGGATCTCGCTTGTCAAACAGCCCGTCGCGGCGTTGGCAGACGCGCCCTCGGGCGGCCGCCGCAACGAAAAAAGGCCCCGTCCGGCGAATGGCACGGACGGGGCTCTCGTTCGACCCTCGAGGTGAAGTGGCTGCGTTCAGCCTGTCGCGACACCTCCCGTGCACGATACCGGTCGCCGATCCCGCCGCGATGGCAGGATGGCCGCGCCCTTCGAGGCGGGCGCCGGACACGCGATGAATGAGACCGCCGTGGCGATCCCCTTCCCGCGCGTCCTCGGCTTCAGATTCGTGTGTCGCATGGTTCTCTTTCCTCGATCAAGTCCAGATCAAGCGCAACAAAAAACGCGCCCTCGATGCGAGGCCACCTTTCGGGCGGCTCCGGTCTCCTATCGGAGATCCGGCCATCGGGACGCGACTCCCAGCGGCGGGGAGTATGGGACGCGGCGGCCGACCTGTCAACCCTCCACCTGTCACGCGGCGGGGAGGACTGACAGAGTCGCCGTCTTCGTCGAAGCTGAGCCTTCTCTTTTCAGAAGGGCATGTCGTCGTCGCCGGGCGGAGGCACCTCATAGTCCGGCGGTGTCCCCGAGGGCTCCGCGCCCCCGTCCGACGGCTGATCCTTCTCGACTCTCCATGCCTTCACATCTGTGTACCAGCGACCGTTGTACTCCCGGCTGCGGATGTCG
>JARRPS010000069.1:0-8449 GCA_037382625.1 Gemmatimonadota bacterium
GTGTGCCCATCACCACCGCCGTCGCATCGCGGGCTCCGTAGTCGCTCGCCGCGACCCTAGCCACGAGCATGTCGCACCGCTGTGTGAGACTTCGGCCCTCGCGGATCAGGTCCAGCGCCCGCTCCCTGTCCGATTCGACGAATACATCCCGCGTCAGGACGAATGACTGTTCGACGCCCTCGCGGATCGCCTGCAACTCCCCCACGTACTCGTCGGCGGGCAGCGGGAGCGGATGGTACTGTCGCACCTCGGCCAGGTTCTTGGCGTAGTCTCCGATCCGCTCCACGTCCTTCACGAGGCTGACCAGGAGCAGACAGTAGGGAAGGGACGGGGAGGAGCCCGAAAGCGACAGATGCGCGATCACCTGCTTCCGGATTCTGCGCTCCAGCTTGTTCACCTGAATGTCTCTCTGGTACAGACTGTTGCTGTCTTCGGGCGACACGCCCCCGCCGAAATAGATCTCGCCGGCCTGCATCGTCATCTCGTACGTGAGGTTCAGCATCGCGGCGAAGTTCTTGCCCATCTCCTGCAACGGCTGATCGGATCGAAAAAGCGAGATCAGTTCCTTCAGCATCCTGTCCCCGGCTTCAGTTGAGGAAGTGGTTGAGCCCCGCGAAGAGCAGCGGAATCCCATAGAACAGACCGAGCACGTAGATCAGCGCCCACTTCCGCGACTTCACTGCCGTGGAAGCGAGCCTCCGGGCGGCGTTCAACGGAATCTCCCGGATCCTCGGAAACGGATAGATCAGGAGGGTCGCCGAGAGATTGAACAGGAAGTGTACGAGGGCGATCGTGATGCCCCACCGCGCGTTCGGCCCGGTCGCGGCCAGCGCGGCGAGCGCCGCCGTGATGGTCGTCCCGATGTTGGCGCCGATCGTGATCGGGAACGCCTGTTCGAGGGTGATCAGTCCCGCTCCGGCGAGAGGCACGAGGAGGGAGGTCGTGATGGAGCTCGACTGCACCATGACGGTGACCAGGATCCCGACGAAGATGGCGAAGATCGGAGTCCGATAGAGGCCGCGCGACACCATCGTCTCGACCCGGGCCTGCATGAAGCTGCGCATCGTCTTCACGAGCAGCATCAGAGCCAGATAGATCAGGAGTCCCGAGACCAGAATCAGGGCGATCGCGGCCAGGCGATCGGTCGGCAGGACGGCCTGCAGCGCCCCCTTGATCGGCGCGACGGTCGCCTTCAGGGCTCCCTTCAGGGGACTGTCGTATTCGACTCCCCCGATGCCCGTCAGCAGTCCGGACAGCCAGGTCGCCGTTTTCTGAAGGTAGCCGGTCGCCATCTCCAGCGGGAGAAAGATGGCCACCGCCAGGAAGTTGAAGAAATCGTGGCAGGTGGCGACAGCGAACGCCCGCTCGAACTCCTTGCGCCTTCCCATGTGCGCCATCGAGACGAGCGTGTTCGTCACGGTCGTCCCGATGTTGGCGCCCATGATCATCGGAACCGCGTTGGCCAGCGGCAGGGGATTCGCCGGCGCGGCCACGAGACCGACGATCAACGACGTGGAGACGGAGGAACTCTGTACGAGCGTCGTCGCCAGCACCCCTACCATGAGCCCCATGAACGGATTTTCCGTGGCACGGAAGAACGAGTCGAGCAGTCCGCTCCCGAGCGACTTGAATCCGTCTCCGAGGCCATTGACGCCGACGAGGAAAAGGAACAGAAGCAAGAGGACCACAGCCGCCCGAACGACCGGGTGGTCCAGGGGGCCGCGCGAGCGCGGGGCCGGCGTTGTCGTCGTGTCGGTCAACCCGTTATCACCGGAAGAGAGAAGTCCGGCATGCCTCCGACTCGTCGTCGCCGAAAGTGATCCTCTATCAGCGTTCACGCAACGGTATTCAGCAGAAATCCGTCGTTTGGACTTTCGAGGTTTCGACCGTTTGAGGAGGTAGGGAACGGTCCACTCAGTCGTTGTCGAATTTCTCCGCACCCGGGCGGTGAAGAATTCCACAACTGATCTGGCCTCGATTCACGGGCCCCGTGGGGATCCGGAACGGGGAGGCAGAAGGGAGCTGTCGACGAATTCGACAGGTGATGGCGGAAGCGCGGATGCGGCAGGGTGACAGAATCTTTTCCAACCGTATGAATGAAAGCAACTTACATTCGGTCGACTCTCTGACGCTCGGCGTGGCACCTCACTTGCCGATCTTCGCAGCGACTGTCGGATCTGAACACCGTGCAATCGTAGAGCGACCAGGCACGGCTTCCGGCGGAACTGTTTCAGAGGGGAGGAGACCATGCTAGCGGCAGCCTTTCTTGTGACCGTGGTCGTCGCGCTGGGGGGCTATCACCTCCTCATCGAGCGACCCCGCCGCATTCAGCTGGGAGGGCAACCGGGCGGCGTGCGTACCGGACCGGTTCCACTCACGGAATGGGTGGCGTCCGTACCGGATGGAGTCTTCCTGCAGAACGGCTTCACGTGGAGTCGTGTCGTTCCGGATGGTACGGTCGAAGTCGGGGTGCACCCGATGCTCCAGAGGCTGATCGGAGATCAGACCCGATACTCACTCGCCGAAACGGGCCGGCACGTCGATCGGGGGGATCCGATCCTCGAGATCGGCACCGGAGTGAATTCGGCCCGGGTGCGGGCGCCCCTCAGCGGGAGGATCACGGCGCGAAATCGATTCGTGTCGGGATTTCTGTCGAATCGTGAACCCGACTCGCTCAACAACGCCTGGCTATACCGTATGCAGCCGGACGATCTTTCCCAGGAGGTGCCTTCCTGGATGATCGGGACTCCCGCGACGGATTGGTCCCACGATCGCTATGGGCGAATCCGGGAATACCTGCAGCGAGCCGTGGCCGATGGCGAAACAGGTCTGGCGCTTGCCGACGGGGGCGAGGTGCCGGTCGGGGCTCTGGCGAGTCTCGACGCCCGGGCCTGGTCGGAATTCGAGGCCCGCTTTCTCACCAACTGACTTTCGGATGCGGGCGGAGCCCGAGGCGCGCTGACGTGCTTCCAGATTCCGCCCCTGTCCGGTACGCCCTTGAGGAATAGGGGGCCGTGATGAAGAGACGGGATGTCGTTCGGTCATTGTGTGTCCTCGGTGGGTCGGCGGCGATCGGCCGCGATCTGCGGGGTCATTCGAAGGTCGCGCGAGCGGCTGCATCTCTGCCGGAAGTGCCGACCGATTCTTCGGCTGAGCCCATGGCCGTGCTCGTGGATACGACGAAATGCATGGGCTGCCGCATGTGCGAGCTCGCCTGCGCGAAGCAGAACGATCTGCCGGAGCCCGAGCCTAAGGTGGACCTGAAGGTGCCGCGGCGAACGGATGACACGCGCTTCACCGTCGTGAACCAGTACGAGACATCGAAGGGGACGGTGAACATCAAGACCCAGTGCTTCCACTGCCTGACACCGGCTTGTGCCTCGGCCTGTCTGACTCAGGCCATGCACAAGACCTCCGAAGGCCCGGTGGTGTGGCGGCCGGACAAGTGCATGGGATGCCGCTACTGCATGGTGTCCTGTCCCTTCGACGTACCGAAGTTCGAGTACTTCAGCGCGAATCCGAGAATACGCAAGTGCCAGATGTGCTTCGCGCGCCTGGCGGAGGGGGAAGCCCCCGCGTGCGTATCCGGCTGCCCGGCGGGAGCGACTCAGTTCGGAACGAGGGCGGAGATGCTCGAGGAAGGGCATCGGAGAATCTGGTCGGAGCCCGAGAAGTACGTCCACCGGATCTGGGGCGAGCACGAAGTGGGCGGAACGAGTTGGCTCTACCTGTCCTCGGTACCCTTCGAAGAGATCGGACTGCGGACGGATGTGGGCGAGGAGCCCGTTCCCGCTCTGACGAAGGAGTTCCTTTATGCCGTGCCTTTCGTGATCACCCTCGTTCCGCCCCTGCTTCTGGGCATCAGCGAAGCGACCCGTCGCTCGAGCGACGACGTACGAGAGGAGGTCTAGGATGGCGACGATCACTTCGCTTTCGACGCGCCCCTCCAGGGACTTGCGCGGCTTCGGTCGTTTCCTGCTGAGAGAACTCAAGCCCAAGGGGCCCATACTCACTCCGTTCAACATCGTGACAGGTGCCCTCATCCTGGTGACGGTCGTCCTGTTGACGATTCGATTCGCGGGGGGACTCGGCACGATCACGAATCTCTCTCAGGACGTTCCCTGGGGACTATGGATCGGCTTCGACGTCGTGACGGGCGTCGCGCTGGCGGGTGGCGCGTACGTGATCACGTTCATGGTCTACATCCTGCGCCTGGAGAAGTATGAGCCCATCGTTCGCGTGACCGTGCTCAACGGTTTCCTGGCCTACGTGTTCTACGCCGGTGCCCTCCTGCTGGACCTGGGTCGGCCCTGGCACGTGATCAATCCCATCATCGGCAATTCGTTCGGGGTGAGCTCGGTGCTCTTCCTGGTCGCCTGGCATTTTCTCCTGTACATGACGGCGGAGTTGGTCGAGTTTTCGCCGGTCATCGCCGAATGGGCGGGTTGGCCGAAGCTCCGCAAACGTCTGCATGCTCTGACCCTGGGAGCCGTGGTGCTGGGCATCACGCTCTCGACCCTGCACCAGTCGGGACTCGGAGCGCTCTATCTGATGGCCGAGACGAAGATTCACCCGCTATGGTACTCCGAGTTCATCCCCATCCTGTTTCTGGTCTCGAGCATATTCGCCGGACTCTCGATGGTGATCTTCGAGGGTACGATCACCCACAAGGTATTCCGGAATCGACTCGGCCAGCCGCTACGTCAGGGGCACGATGGAATCCTGATCGGCCTGTCGAGGATCTGCGCCGGGACGATGTTCGCGTACCTCGGCGTCCAGGTGATCACCTTCGTGCATCAGGGCAGGGCGGCCTGGCTCGGCACCGGTTGGGGTGCCTGGTACCTGGTGGAGATTCTCGGCCTGGTCGCTCTGCCGGCGATTCTATTCCTCGTGGGTGCCCGGAAGAAGGACACGACTCTCATCAAGTCGGCAGCGATCCTCACGCTCGTCGGGATCATCGTGAATCGTCTCAACGTGACCGTGATCGGCTTTCAGTGGAATGCGCCCGTCCGGTACGTCCCATCCTGGCAGGAGATCGCGGTAACACTGGGTGTGATCTCCGCAGAGATCTGGGTCTTCCGCTGGATCGTCAATCGGATGCCCGTGCTCGACTTCCACGTTCGTCCACGTGAGCTGGCAAGCACGGACGCTTCCGCCGCCTCGGCGGCGTGAACGGAGAGGAGCTTCACCATGTACGCCATCGTTCAGCCCGAGCTTTTCGGGACGAAGGGCATCGAATATCTCGTCGTCATCAGCTTCCTTCTGCTCTTGACGGTCGCCTGGCAGCTGATTCGAGCGCCGGCCGGCGCCATGGCGGATGCCAGCGCCGAGAGACGGGCTGACTGGAAAGACCTCATCCGGGGTGCCGGCTTTCCGAGCAACGACGTTCTGTTTCACCCGGGGCACTCCTGGGCGCGGATGACCGGGGCCGACGGAGAGGTCGTTGTCGGCTGGGACGATTTCGCCCGCCGGCTGATCGGCCCCCCCGACCGAATCTCGCTGCCGCCCGAGGGAACCGATCTTCACGCCGGCGATCCGGCATGGACAGTTTCCGTCGGAGGACGGGACCTGCCGATGCTCTCTCCGGTTGACGGCAAGGTCGTGCAACTCAACGACAGGGTTCTCAAAGAGCCCTCGATCACGAGTCGGGATCCTTACGGCGACGGCTGGTTGATGAAGGTCCGCGTTCCTTCCGTCGAGCCGGTGCGGCGGAATCTCCTGAACGGACGCCTGGCTCGCTCGTGGGCAGAGCTCGCGGAAAGATCGTTGCAAGGGCTGGCGGTCGCCGCGCCCGAGGACGCTCTCGGTGCCGTGCTGGCAGACGGCGGTGAGCCTCGATTCGGGCTCGCACGCACGCTGGATCCGGAAGGCTGGGAAGAGATTGTCCTCAAGTTCCTGCTCGTCGCTCCCGCCGACTCGCTCGAGGACGAGAAAATCCTGGTGTAGCGCGGCGTGGGCGAACGAATCGGCCGGTCAGCCGATCGGATGAGGGGGATCGATGAATCGAATCGGATGCACGAACCGGAATCTAGAGCTTCCCTGCGTCTGGTCGCTCGCTGGTGTGCTGGAAATGCACCCTTGTGATCGCGAATACGACTGCGACAGCTGCGAGTTGTATCATGCCCTCTCCGGGGGGCCTGCGATCGACGACGAATCTTCGATTCGATGTCCGAATCTGTCCCAGATTCAGAAACGTCTGGAAGCAGATGTGGGACAGATCGTCTCGAGCATGATGGCCGGTTGTCGGCTGGACTTCGGTCGCTGGTACGGCGGAGATGGCGTGTGGGTCCGCACCACGGGCGAGTCGACCGATCTCGACGTCGGCCTTGTGGGTTGCGTGTGGAGGATTCTCGAGCCTGTCGAAGAGATCGTCCCCCCTCGAACGGGCGTGAGCTTCGAGGCCGGCGAGACCTGCGGCTGGCTGCTTCGATCGGAGCGCGCGATTCCGATCCGCCTTCCGGTCGGAGGCACCGTCACGGAGGTGAACGAACCTCACGTTGCCGAAATCGGAACTTCCGGACACGTGGATGGCCGCGACAACTGGCTCTTCCGGGTTCGTTCGGCGCTCGAGCCTCCCGAAGTGCCGCGGCTGTTCCGGGGAGAGGACGCCCTGATCTGGCACTTGCGCCGGCTGCGTATTCTCAAGAGCCACATTCGAGGCGCGCTCGATGCGGACCGGAACCTGGTGGGCGCCCTCATGGCCGACGGCGGAGAGCCTCAATCGAACCTGGAGAGAATCCTGGGGCCCGATCGATTCGCTGCCATGATCGACGCGCTGTTCTGAAACGAAAGGCGTATCGGCGACCACCACCAGTCGTCTCCCCACTGGGACCTTCCGGCACGCAACCTGCTGCGTTCGGACATCGTTAGAGGACCCCGCACCGCGCCGTTTCGACCCGGGTGCGACCGGCCTCTACGAAAGGCAGAGGATCCACATGGCCGACTCGTCCTGGCCCACGAGATTCCGCTCTTCCCTGAGTGCCCGCCTCTTCGTCGTGCTACTCGGCGCCGTGTTGCTGACTCTGATCGGCAATCATCAGATCGCCAACTGGATCAGAACTCGGGTGGTTCAGGAGGAAGTGCTGTCTGGAGCAGAGCGGGCGAGCGCGTTCGTCGAGGGGAGCCTGCTCACGGAGATGGCGGAGAATAATCGTGCGCACATCCATGATGCGATCCGCAGGCTGGGGGAGGGCCCGGAAGTCGAGGGAGTCCGAATCTACAATAAGCGAGGAGAGATCACCTTCTCTTCGGATTCGCTGGAGATCGGTGCCCGGGTGGACATGCAGGCGCAGGCATGCTTTGCCTGCCACGAGACGGACCTTCCCTTGTCGTCACCGGAGATCAAGGATCTTTCAAGCATCTACCAGCACGAAGACGGCTTTCGCGTCCTCCGCCTCATCACCCCGATTCGGAATCGTGAAGGGTGCTCCGGTGGCTGTCATGCACACGGCTCCGACGACACTGTGCTGGGGGTGCTGGACATCCAGATGTCGCTGGCGAATACCGATGCGGCGATGCTTCGCGCTGAGCGATCCAGCGTTTTGATCGGGGTGCTGATCGCTCTGCTTCTCGGGGCGGCCCTGGCTCTCATCGTTCACCGAGCCGTCCACCGGCCGACACGGGAGCTGATCCGCGCGACGGATTCTCTCGCTGCCGGTGAACTCGACGTTCGGATTCCGGTGGAGCGCAAAGATGAGCTTGGACAGCTGGCGAACTCGTTCAACCGGATGGCCAGGAACCTGGAGCAGGCGCACGATGAACTCAGGCAGTGGTCTGACACCCTGGCAGAGCGGGTTCGGGACAAGACGCAGGAGCTGGCGGCCATTCACAAGCAGATGGTCCAGGTCGAGAAGACCTCGTCGCTGGGCAAGATGGCAGCGACAGTGGCCCACGAACTGAACAACCCTCTGTCCGGAATCCTGACCTGTTCCCGGCTGGTCGCCCGAAAGCTGGAGAGGGCGATGCCCCCGGGTGAGGCGCGAGACGGCGCCCTGGAGAATCTCGAGCTCATCCGCTCGGAATCGATCCGCTGCGGAAACATCGTGCGGGACCTGCTCACCTACGCTCGAGAGGGCACGCACGAGCTCGCCCCGGCCCACCTTCACTCCCTCGTGTCGCACGCGAAGAGTCTGATGGGTCACCACATGCAGCTCGCCTCGGTGGAGCTCGAGACGAACCTCGACCTCGAGAACGATGAGATCGTCTGTGATGGGGAACAGATCGTTCAATCCCTTCTGGCTCTCATGATCAATGGCATCGAGGCGATGCCGGAAGGCGGGACTCTGACGCTTGCGACGAGGGCCGACCCGGCCGACGACCGTTTCGTGCTGCTCAGCATCGCCGACACGGGGTCCGGGATTCCCCCGGAGGTCCGGGACCGCGTCTTTGATCCGTTCTTCAGCACGAAAAACGAGACAAAGGGCGTCGGACTCGGACTCGCCGTCGTGTT
>JARRPS010000070.1:0-13710 GCA_037382625.1 Gemmatimonadota bacterium
GGTTCGTGCGAGTGAATTCGTGTGATCCGTCAGGACGGGCGACGAAATAGAGGTACGGCACATCCGCCGGGGAGAGCGATGCGTCCATGGCTGCCTCGCCGGGTGAAGCGATCGGGCCCGGTGGCAGGCCCGGCTGGGTGTAGGTGTTGTAGGGATGCCCCGCCACCGAGTCGATGTCCGCGTAGAGGAGTCGCTCCCGGGGCTCTCCGCCGAGTGCGTACTGCACCGTCGGATCGGCCTGCAGAAGCATTCCGCGCTGGATGCGATTCCAGTAGACGCCGGCGATGATCGGTCGTTCCTCGGCGACCCGCGCTTCCTTCTCGACGATGCTGGCGAGCGTGACGAGCTCCCGTTCTGTAGTACCCAGAGAATCGAGCCTCGCCCGTCGCTCGAAGGTCCAGAAGTCGTGGTAGCGATCCACAAGTGCGCGGACGACCGAACGGGCCGGGAGGTCCTCGGCGAAGCGGTACGTATCGGGAAACAGATAGCCCTCGAGTGTGGGGCCGGGCACCTTCAGTTCCTCGACAAAGGCCGAATCGGTCATGAGTCTCTGGACCGAATCCGGTGAATCTCCGGTGAACTCCGCTATGCGGGCGCCGATCTGACGCAGCGTGAAGCCCTCCGGTATCGTCAGCGTGACGGTTTCGACCGAGCCCCGCTCCAGCTGCTCCAGCATCGCGAAGTACGAGGCGTCGCGGGCGAACCGATAGCGGCCAGCCTTCAGGCTTTCCTCCGCGCCCATCACCCGCGCTGTCAAGGCGAAGGCTCGCGGATATCGGACGAGACCGGCCGAGCGGAGGGCCTCACCGACCTGCAGCGCAGTGGCTCCGGACGGGACTACGACCTCCGTCTCCTCTGCCGGGTCGTCACTCGTGGCAGACCCGGAATCGCACGCGCCGACCGCCAGGAGCGCCGTCAGAAGACCCGGGCCGAGCGCCGTCAGCCGGCTCCGAGGCCGTGACCTTCTGGTGATGCGAAGTTCGCGCATTCAGCCCTCCGCCAGGTAGTCTTCAAGGAGGACGGTCGCCGCCATCATGTCCCGCCGACCCTTGCTCCGCCGCTTGGCTCGCGGCAGCCCCGACTCTCTCAACCTCCGGTCCGCTTCCAGTGAGCTCAACCGTTCGTCCCGCTCAATGACGGGGATGCCCAGACGGTCCCTGATCCCGGCGCCGAACCGCCTCGTTTCCAGCGCCATCTCACCCTCACTGCCGTCCATGTTCAGGGGAATGCCCAGAAGCACCTCGGCAGGCCCGATCTCGTGCAACAGGGCGATCAGCTGAGAAGGAGGCTCGCCCGACGCGCCCCGATACTCGATCACCGCGTGCGGCGATGCGAGAACTCGGCCGGGATCCGAAACCGCGATTCCGATCCGGCGACGACCGTAGTCCAGAGCCACGACTCGACCGGTTTCCGTGGTCAGCGTCCGACTCCCGCGGTGAGCGTTCGCGCCTCGATACCGGCCTCGTAGTCGGGCCCGATTCGCGCGAGAAGACGAGGTGAACCGATGAGGAAGCGGATCGAGGCGCCCGCTGAATCGTCGTCCGGGCCTTCGATGAGACCGACCGGTTGCCCGGCCAGATCCGTCAGGAGGCCATGCAGGAGCTCGCGGATCGTCTCTTCAGGTACCGCAGAGGCGCCGCGGTCCGCGATTCGAATCTCCAGCAGCCCCGGGCCCGGCTCTTCCACGCGGAAGTCACCGAGGCCCAGGTCCCGCCACACCCGCGCCAGGGTCTCCCAGTCGGGCTTGTCCGGCTTAGATCTCTCTTCCATCGCGTCCCCATCCCTCGCAACGGTGATCCACCACGAGCGACCAAAAGGTAGCGGAGTCCGGGACCCCGGCAACCCGGATCGGCCCTGACAGCTCCGTGGGCAGTTGGATTTCGGCGCTCGACTCGCCAGATTGGAGCTGTGCGACGGATGCACGGATCGAGCGAGCTTCCCGGACCGATCGCACACCGACATTACCGAGGAGGGAAAGATGGGGAATTCGGAATACCGCGACGCCCTGAGCTTCATCGTGGGCATGACACTCGGTGCCCTCGTGGGGACCACCGCCGCCCTGCTGCTCGCGCCGCAGAGCGGGAAGCGCACCCGGCGTCAGCTGGCCCGGAAAGCGGAAGAGCTCGGTGACACGGCCACGGAGGCCTTCGACGAAGCCCGCGAGGAAACGCGGCGTCTCGCCGATCGCACGGCACGGGAGACCAGGCGGCTGGCCGATCGTGCCCGCACCCGCGCAGACCGGACGAGCGACCGTCTGAGCGAAGCCGTCGACAGGGGAAGAGAACGTCTGAGCCGCTGAACTCGAGATGTTCCCGGCCGAATCATCGCGGCCGGACACCCGGTATGGACCGGGCGCCAACCCTCAGAAGTCGAAATCTTCCGACACGGGCGGAGCGAGCGAGTCGGGCGGCTCCCCGATTCGCGAATCGCCTTGTCCCCAGGGGCCGTGGGACTCGCAACTGAGCTGGGGTTCGGTGCCCTGCACGTAATACTCCGTGTAGACGGATTCTTCCGGACACCATTCCTCGGCGAGTTGGCCGGTCTCTCCATCCACCCGCCGAGTCACGATACCGGCTGGCATCGGCCATGGCGCAGGTGCCGGGTGTGCGGCGTAATACGACTTGAGCACCCGGGCGTTGATCGGTGCAGCGTCCTGTCCACCCTGCGCATCCCGGCGGATCGGCGCGGGTAGATCGAAACCCACCCACGAAGCCGTCACCAGGTCCGGCGTGAACCCGAGGAACCACGCGTTCGTCGCTTCGTTCGTAGTACCGGTCTTCCCGGCCACGGGAACGGTCGACGGCACGCCGAGGGCCCGGACCCGGATGCCGGATCCCCGGTCCACCACGTCCCGCATCATAGAGACGAGGATCCACGCGGTCTTTTCATCGATGACCTCCTCACGCTCGACGGGAGACTCCCAGAGAACGTCGCCATCCGAACTCTCCACTCTCAGAATCGGCCTCGGTGACACCCGAACACCAAGGTTGGCGAAGGTCGTGTACGCTTCCGTCATCTCCAGCGGACGAACCGAGGCCGCGCCGATCGCAGTGGAGGGGACTCTCGGGATCTCCGTGGTGATTCCCATCCGGCGCGCATACTGCGCCACCGACTCGATCCCGACCCTCTGGCCGAGCTTGACGGCGACTACGTTGACCGATCTGCGAAGCGCATCCCTCAGGGTCAGCGGGCCTGCAAAGTCGTTCGTGAAGTTCTTGGGAGACCAGATCGTACCGTCCGGCTGCGGGAACTCGACGGGCGTGTCGAGAATCACCTCGGACGGCGGCATGCCCGAAGCGATAGCCGCGGTGTAGACGAAGGGCTTGAACCCGGAACCTGCCTGCCGCTGAGCCTGAGTCGCACGGTTGAATTCGGAGTCCTCGAAATCGCGTCCTCCGACCAGGGCGAGGACGTCGCCGTTGTCGGGGTCCATCGCGATGAACACGCCCTGGATGTAAGGCATGTTCGGGCCCTCGAGTCGTTCGGGCTCCCAGTCGCGGGTTTCCGCGTACGTGGGAGCGCGGAAGCCCGGCTGCTTCTCGATCCATGCGAGCTGCTCGGACACCGCCGAGTCGGCGACGGCCTGCAGGCCCGGGTCCAGGCTGGTATAGATGCGAAGCCCGTCTTCGTAGAGGTCGGTGCCATACCGCTCGATCAGGATCCGGCGGACCCATTCGACGAAGTAGGGCGCGGTCGTTCCGTCGTCGCCCGAGTCCCGGAGCAGCAACGGGTGGGATTGCGCGGCCGCTGCTTCGGCGGGGGAAATCCTGCCCTGGGTCTTCATGAGGTCGAGGACCAGATTCCTGCGGCCGACTGCCCGATCGGGATTGCGGATCGGGTTGTACCGGCGCGGCGCCACGGGCATCGCGGCCAGAGTCGCCGCTTCCGGCAGGTTCAACTGCTGCACATCTTTGCCGAAGTAGTGACGAGAGGCGTTCTGGACGCCATAGACTCCGTCAAAATTGATCTGGTTGAGGTAGGCCTCGAGGATCTCCTGCTTGGTGAACGCCGCTTCCAGGGAGCGGGCGACCTTCATCTCGCGCAGCTTCCGGTGCACCGAAATGTCACGACGGTCCACCACCCCGGCGAACATGTTGCCGGCGAGCTGCTGTGTGATCGTGCTTCCGCCCGCGGCATCGTAACCGGCGAAGGCGAATTCTGCGACCGCCCGGGCAGTCCGCTGAACGTCCACGCCTCCGTGCTCCCAGAATCGGCGGTCCTCGACGGCCACGAAGGCCTCGATGACATGAGGCGGAATGCTGGCGTAAGGAACGGCGGTCCTTCTTTCGACGGCAAACTCATGCAGCAGGCTGCCATCAGAAGCATAGACCCGAGTCGCCTCTTTCGGCTCGAAGGCGTAGATCTGCGCGATCGAGGGACAGCCGTCACAGATGTGCGACCAGGTTCCCGCCGACAATCCCACTCCGAACGCCACGGCTCCGAGGACGCTCGATCCGAGGATCCAGCGGACCTTCGGTTCGCGAAGAAACTTCGCTATCATGTCCGATCCCGGCCGTCCTTTCTTGCTTCCGTCCGATGCCATCTCTATCCTTCGCGCTCTTCGACCGGCCCGATGGGGCGGTCGGACGGTCCAGCGACCGTGTCCCGACAATCAGATACACAGGTACAGATCGGCCGCCCCGAATGTTTCCCACGGCAACCGAACAACTCGAGCGCATCCGAGACGGGGTTTCGGAAATCATTCCCGAAGCCGAGCTTCTCGACAAGCTGGAACGCTCGATCGCATCGGGCGAGCCCCTGATCGTCAAACAGGGCTTCGATCCGACCCGGCCCGATCTCCACCTCGGTCATGCCATTTCCATCCATAAACTCCGCACTTTCCAGGAGCTGGGCCACCGGGTCGTCTTCGTGATCGGTGATTTCACCGCTCTGGTCGGAGATCCGTCGGGGCGGAGCGAGACTCGGCCGATGCTCACGCGGGAGGAGATCGAGCACAATCTCGGCACCTACGAGGAGCAGGTGTTCCGGATTCTCGATCCCGAACTGACGGAGATCCGGCGCAACAGCGAGTGGCTCTCGCGCCTCGACCTGGAGGATGTGCTGCGCCTGACTGCGGGTTACACCGTCGCCCGGATGCTGGAGCGGGACGACTTCGCGGCCCGGTTCGCCGGACAGAAGCCGATCACGCTGGTTGAGTTCCTCTACCCGATGATGCAGGCGTACGACTCGATCGCTCTCGAAGCCGACGTCGAGCTGGGCGGTACCGATCAGAGATTCAATCTTCTCCTCGGTCGAACCCTGCAGGAGCGTGCAGGTCAGGAGCCGCAGGTCTGCGTCCTCCTCCCCCTGCTTCGCGGGACGGACGGGGACCGGAAGATGTCGAAGTCCTACGGCAACACGGTCGACCTGACCGAAGAGCCGGCCGAGATGTTCGGCCGGGTGATGTCGATACCCGATCTGCTACTGCCGGAGTGGATCGAGCTGCTGTCCGGCGAGCGGCCGGGCGAGCGGACCTCCAGGGTCAGGCAGGCGAGCACCGATCCACTCGCGGCGAAGCGCTGGCTTGCCGAGCTGATCGTGGCCCGCTACCACGAGGCCGCGTCCGCGGAGAGAGCGAAGGATCGTTTCGATCGCGTACTCCGAGCCCACGTAAGCCGCCCAGTTGTTGGGAGTTCGGAGTT
Source organism: Gemmatimonadota bacterium (assembly GCA_037382625.1). Taxonomy (GTDB): domain Bacteria; phylum Gemmatimonadota; class Gemmatimonadetes; order Palauibacterales; family Palauibacteraceae; genus Carthagonibacter. Next base: position 5,643 of record JARRPS010000070.1, read on the forward strand.
CGGCTGCGATCGGTTCGGCTATTGACATCGATCCGAGGGTCCGGTAACCTTCGACCGTGGCCGATCGTTGACTGCCGAGCGGCTGCACAAACGTCCGGGAAGGTCGAATAACAGGACTTCGCGATTCCCTTCCTGCACGTCGGCTGGTAGAACACGTCGTCAGGCACGTCAATGAGGCTATGACGCGCCAGAACGTGCGCTTTTCGATAGATTAGATGAGCTGTTGCCGCAATCGTTTTCATTCGTCGGGCCCGCGGTTGATGTTGTTTGGTTCTGGTCGTCGACCGACGCACAGGCACGGATGAACGCGCGCTCCGAACATCGGAACGTCGCGATGGGGTTTCCCCCTGACACGGGGAGGGCACTATCGACGGATCTCTCGTTCGTACCTCTAGAGGCCGCTCGGCGGCTTCCTTCACACTCCGTATCCCGGTTTCTGTTGACCTGGCACCCAGGTCGGCGCACTCGCCCTCGGGCCATGCGCCATCCCCTGGACCCGGCCTGAGGTCGACGATTCTCCGCACTGTTCGAGGAGGATTGATCCATGCTGCGTGAATTGTTGAGAGGGGCTCCCAGATCGGTTCTTGCCGCGGTGGGCCTCGCGCTCTTCGTCGCGAGTCCACTGTCCGGGCAGGCCGTCAACGGTAAGGTGCAGGGTCGCGTGACCGATGCCGCGACCGGCGCCCCGATCTCGGGCGCACAGGTCCGGATCGAAAACACGACCCTGGGTAATCTCACGAATGACCAGGGGTTTTATTTCATCAACGAGGTGCCGGCGGGCCTGCAGAACATCGAGGGGAGCTTCATCGGCTACCGGTCCGTCGTGGTGGAGGGCGAGCGCATCCTCGCCGGACAGACCACGACGATCAACTTCGAGCTCGAGCAGACGGCCGTCGAGCTCGAGGCGATCACGGTCGAGGGGGAACGGAATCCACTGGTTCCGCGAGACCAGACTTCGACCAAGGCGATCATTCAAGGTGACGCGGTGGACCAGCTGCCGCTCGACAACGCCTCGGATGTAGTGACCTACTCGCCCGGCGTGGTCCAGACGAACAGTGGTCGTACGATCCGCGGCAGCCGGACGAACGAGGAGGCCGTGCTCGTCGACGGCGTCCTTACCCGGCAGTTCGGGACCGGAACGGCGAACAACGTGGACCTTCCCACGAACGCGCTGGAGCAGGTCGACGTCAACATCGGTGCGTTCTCGGCCGAGTTCGGGCAGGCACAGTCGGGGGTCGTGAGCTACGTCACGCGCTCGGGAGCCGCCGCATTCACGGGTTCGCTCGAATATCAGACGGACCAGCTCGCCCCGGATAACTGGCGGACCAACTTCAACCGTGGTGAGTTCACCTTCGGAGGGCCGCTGTTCGGCAATCTCAGCTTCTTCCTCGCGGGCACCCTCCAGGGACAGGAACGGAACTTCACCGAGGAAGCCCCGACCCGCTACGTGATCGACGGGTACGACGTTTGTCCGGAGGGGGGCGCGATCGGCGCTTTCTGCGCCGCGAACGGTCTCGCGGCCGGTGATACGGCGACTTTCCTGCTGGAACAGGGATCGGCCGCGAACGGCGCGACGGACTACCTGGCGCTGAGTGCGCCGCGGTTCAAGGCGGTCGACAACGGTCGCGTGCAGCCGTTCGGCACGACGCAGACGGACCTGTTCACGGGAAACATCAACTGGCAGCTGCCCCGAGGGTCCCGGCTCAACTTCGCGTACACGCGGAACCGGAATCAGAACTACGGGCGGACGCTGGGGGGACTGAACAACTTCAACTCAGCCGACATCAGCGGAGGCCTGAACATCGAGCAGGTCTTCACGCTGGGCGGCTACTTCAACCTGATCCAGAGCGCGGACCAACAGCTCGCGCTGGACCTCCGGGCAAGCTACCAGACGGACCGCGCGCAAAACGGGCAGGTGGACTTCGACTGGTACGCGGACAATCGTGATCCCTTCCTCGGGTTCGCTTTCTCTAACGTCGATTTCGAGCTCGCTAACCTGTACGGGGACAATCCGACGATCACCGGGTTCGACTGGTTCGACCCGGGCGAGGATCTGATCAACGCCTACCGCAGCGGGGGGATTCCGCGGGACAGCATGGCCGCGTACCCGCAGCGCGAGGACCTCGATCTTTCGCAGTCGCTCGGCTCCCCGACCACGGGAGGCGGAGACCCGCTGCGGTACAATCCGTATGGCTGGAACACGAACTATTCGTTCGTCGGTGTCGCTGACGGCAACGGCTGGAACAAGACGAGTGAGGACCGGATCCAGTTCCGGGGCTCCCTGGACTGGCAGATCGGCCGATTCAATCGTCTCAAGATTGGCGGCGAGTACATGAGCGTGGACCTGGCGAACAACGGGATCACGCTCTACTCCTTCCAGCCGCTTCCCGAGGAGGCGGAACCGATCCTCGCCGGTGCCTTCATCCAGGACCGCCTCGACATTGGCGATCTCGTCCTGGAAGCTGGGCTGCGGCTGGATTACCTCGATCCCGACACAGAATACCCGAGGGTGCCGGGATTCACCTTCAACGTCCCCGACAGCCTGACGAAGGGATTCGTCCGTTGGGACGAGGAAACGCAGGCCTACGTACCGATCGGGTGTGACGTGGATGGCGGTCCGTGCGTCGACAATTTCATCGCGGCCAAGACCAAGACCGAGTGGAGCCCGCGCCTCGGAGCGAGCTTCCCGGTCACGCCGACCTCGACCTTCCGCCTGAGCTACGGGAAGTTCACGCAGGTGCCGCCCTTCTTCACTTCAGGCGGATTCAGCCGCGGCCTGGCCGGGGTCTCCGGCAGGGGAATCGGGGTCTTCTCGAACTCGAACACGGACTTCCTGAGCGGACAGAACTCGAACGCGGCCTTCGGACGCGACGTGGACATGCCGACGACCCGGACCTTCGAATTCGGGTACCGGCAGCTTGTCGGCCAGGACTTCGTGATCGATGTATCGGCCTTCAACAAGAAGCAGCGCAAGGCGCTGACCCTGCGGAAGTACAATTTCCCGGAGCCGATCACCGGCGCGCCGACCGGGCTGCTCGTGCTCACGAACTCCGACTTCACGGAGCTCAACGGGTTCGAGGTCCGGCTCGACAAGGCGTTCGGGCGGATTTTCAACGGGAATCTGTCGTACAGCTACATCGATGCTCGGGGCACCGGATCGGATCCCTTCACCTACTCCGGGCTGATCCTCCGGGCCACGTCAGGTCTGGAAACGCTCACGGGTGAGGTCACGCTTCCGCCGGAGGCTTTGCTCACCCTCGATCAGAGCCGGAAGCACACGATCGGACTCACGACGAGCCTGCTCTTCCCGCGCGACTACCAGGAGGGAACCTTCGCGGGCGCGCTGCTGCAGGACTTCGGATTCTACTCGGTGCTCTACGTGCGCAGCGGTCTCCCCTACACGAAGCTCGAGAACGCGGGAGGAACGACGACTGGGCCGCCCTCGGGTGCCGGGTTGTCAGGGCTGCTCGACAGTGAGATCAATGGCCTTTCGACCGACTGGGTGACCTCCTTCGACGTCCGGTTCACGAAGGGATTCCAGCTCGGCCGAAACCTGAACCTCCAGGCGTTCGTCGACTGGCGGAACCCGCTGAATCTGACGAACTCGACTTCGGTATTCCTCGAGACGGCGTCCTCCGTCAACGAGCTCGCGCGCGAGCGCTACTTGCAGGGCGCGCTGACGGATTCCAGGCTCGACGGAGACACGGACATCGACAGCTTCGACATCGCGCGCGAGACGCCGGCCCCGGACAACGCGTTCAACGCCTTCATGCTGCTCCGGGCGGAAGAACGGTTCGGGAACGGCGATGGCATCTTCACCGTCGAAGAGCAGAACCGGGCCTTCGGGCAGCGATGGGAGGACAATTTCGGGCAGAATGTCCGCTTCGAGCGTTCGGACCAGAGCCTCCGGCTCGGTCTGCGGCTGGCCTTCTGAACGAGCGAACGAGGAACCAGGGTGGCATACGGGGAGCGGGCCCGGGTTCGGGCCGCTCCCCATGACCCGAACGACCAGGAGTGGAAATGAAGCGCATCGTGTCTGAACCGCAGAGCCGAGCCGCGCGACGGCTCCTGACGGGCGGCGGCCTGCTGGGCCTCCTTCTCGTCGCCGGCGCGGTCGCGATCGGCGACGTAGACTCGGAGGCGAAGCGGGCTGGCGTGTCGCGTCAGTCCCTGTCGCTCTTCTCGAGCAGCTCGCTCACGCTGCGAGGCAACCAGGTGCAGTGCGGTCTCCGCAGCAACGGCGACGTGTGCACGAACGTGACGAACAGTCCCACGGCGGCGGGCGGCGCATGGCCTGCCGGGACGCCCAATGCGTACATCTTCAACACCGGCCTCCAGATCGCCGGCATCATGGACGAGAACGCGGGCCAGTGGGCCAACGACACCGTCGGCGCCTACTTCTTCGACGCCCGCGGCACCGAGAAGTCCGCGGAGCAGGTGACGGAGATCTATAATTCGCTCGATCCTGACGACGCCCTGAACTGGCCGGCCGATGCCATCGTTCAGGATACCGCGATCTTCGACAACACGCTGCTCGGGCGGGTCGCGGCCTCCCAGCAGGACTCGTGGGTCCGGTACTGGGACGGTAATTCCCAGCTCTCCGGGACGCGCACGCACCCCATGGGGATCCTGGTCACGCAGCGCAGTCTGGCCTGGAACTATCCCTCGGGGAACGAGTCGATCCTCTACTTCATCTACAACTTCAAGAACGTCACCGACTCCACGGCTTTCCAGGAGGACAACGAGCTCAGGTTCTGCGGGGGCGCCAACTGCATCCCGGACGAGGGCGTCACGATCAACGAAGTGTACGCCGCGTTCGGGACGGACATGGACGTTACGGGTGACGCGTCGGCGAACTATTCGACCGCGATCTACCCCTTCGATCTGGGCATCTCGTATCATGGTGGGTTCGACGCTCCGGAGTTCGATTATGTCCCGTCGATCTTCTTCCCGCCGTTCTTCACGAACGCCCCCGGGATCGTCGGGATCAAGTACCTCAGGAGTCCGGTGAATCCGGACACTGAACAGGAGATCGGTCTCTGCCTGTTCACGGTGTTCCAGAACTGCTCGAGCCCGAACGCTGTCTTCTGCGACTCGCGCGGAGACAAGCAGCTGTGGCGGTATCTGTCGGGCAAGGTGAGCGCCTCGCAGGGCGACCAGCCCTGCTCCGTGCCTGGGGAGGTGGAGACCGGAGTGCCGGCGACAACGGAGCAATCGCTCTGTTTCATTACGGAAAATCCCTCCGACACCCGGTTCCTCCAGGTGTCGGGCCCGTTCTCGCTCGCGCCGGGCCAGGAGGCCACGATCGTGGTGGCCTACATCATGGCCGCGACCGTCGCGACACTGCCGGACGGCTCGCCGACCGGGATCGTGGCGAACGCTCCGCCCAATGCGAATCCGCCTGGCCTTCCGTCGTTCCACCCCGGGTACCCGAGTGCCCGTGGCTGCGACGAGAACGGTGAGAACTGCACGCTGGTTATTTCGGACAACCCGGTGAAGCCGATCGAGCGTGGCGCGGGTTGGGTGAGCTACAACGGTCCCGCGCCGGATGGCCGTGCTGGCGGTGCACTCGAAGGCCCCGAGAACAAGCTGCCGCTCTTCACGCCTCCCGACCCGGTGACCGGTGCGAAGGAGACGTACTTCGATGTCGTGCCGGGAAGCCTGCTGGGCCGGGCCCTCGTCGCGCAGACGATCTTCGACAACAAGTTCCTGCTCGGATTCGCGCCGGAGCAGCCGATCTTCTACCTGGTCCCCGGCAACAACAGCGTCACCGTCGTCTGGGAGCCCAGCGTAAGCGAGGAGCTGGGAGATCCGTTCTATAATGTCGCGCAGGACCCGGCGAGCCCGCTCTACAACCCGAATTACCGCGGATGTCCGGCGGATAATGACGAGTGCTTAGTCGACGATACTCCTCCCGGCGACGTCGAAGGCTATCAGGTCTGGAGAGGCACGACGCCGTCCAACATCGAGTTGATCGCGCAGTTCGATTACGCGAACACCTCCTTCGTCGATTACACGTGTGAGACCATCCAGCCCTCGGACGACCTGCACGACTTTGTCGCCGACATTCCGGAAGGGGAGCGGATCGGCTACGCGACCGGTGAGGATTGTCCGTTCGCGCTCGCGACCGATTCTACGGCGGCCGTTGCGAAGGTCTCTCCGATCAACAGTACTCTCTATTTCAACAACGGTAGCGGCGGCGGACTTCCGGGCGCGGGCGTCGTGCGGCTGCTCGACGGGACCCCGAAGTGGGACAGCCAGATCCAGGTCGGGGTCACCGACTTCAATGGTGTTGGCCTGGGCGACACGGGAGTGCCCTTCGTATTCACCGATAACGACGTAACGAACAACTTTACCTATTTCTACGCCGTGTCGGCCTTCGACGTGAACAGCGTGGCGTCCGGCCCGGCCTCATTGTCGTCGGCGCGCGTGGCCGATTTCACCGTGCCGCGAAACGACGAGCAGAACCTGGCAACGGCCACGCTCGAGATCTTCGCGGCCGGGGACGACGGCGAGGCGCTGGACATATCCGCCCCGCTCCCGTCGCTTGATCCGAATGACGGGACCTTCAACGGGTCATTCCCGCCTGTCAGCGGTGTGGAGCTGGCTTTCAATCCGGTGGTTCAGCGTCTTCTCGGTACCTTCACGCTCTCTGCGCGCATCGATTCGATGGTGCCGTTCTCCGGGGCGACCAGCCCCTGCCCCGCGGGCGTCAACGGGCTCGGCACCTGCTGGCAGCTTCATTACACGGTCCGGAACCTCGACGGCTCCGAGGAGCCACAGGTGATCGACGGCTATACGCCGGTGTGGGGTCCATTCGGCGAGCCCACGTCGACTTCGTACACACTCGTCTCGGAAGCCGTCCCGCTGGACCCGACGGCGCTCGAGGACTTCGGCATTCCCCCGGCGAACGGCGAGGCGACGGCGACATCGACGTACACCGAGTCGATCTACTATTCGAACTTCGAGGGCCAATCCAATCGTCGGGGCGGAAGCGCGGGCTCTCCGACGCGAACGCTGCATGGTGGAGCGCGGTGGTTCGACGGGGACGAGGAAACGACGGCGGATCCGACCAAGTACATTCGCGTCGGGCACCTGTCCGCAGTGGACACGGTCTGGTCCCCGATTCACCACACCGCCCTGGGACCGGGACTGGATCCGTATCCCGCCTCCGGGTCGATGCAATGCTGGGGATACTCCCTGTCCTTCCTGGCACGGGCGGCGGACTTCCGGGTGACGTGGCAGGGCGGCACGATCCAAGTTCGGGACGTCACGCACAACGTGGACGTTCCCTACGATCCGAACCCGCGGCTCGGGTGGGGCTTCCTCAATACGGATGCCAACGGCAACGGGCTCATCGACTGGCAGGACTTCGATTACCTGGATGGCGCGCTCGAGAACACGAGCCAGGAGCTCGGCTTCTGCACGCTCTCCGGGCAGACCGGCCTGACCAAGGCGACGCTCGATCCGTCGCCGACGATCCAGGCGACCAGCACGGAAGGTGTCGCGCCGGGTGACATGGCCGGGACGGGGCAGGGGTTCGCGCTCCTGATCAACGGCCAGATCTTCGTGTTCGAGACCGACGCGCTCCCGGCCGACGGAACGGAGTGGACGCTGCGGAGCTACACGGGCGGCGTGATCCGGACGTCGTCCGAGTCCACGGGGACGGATGACCCGAGCGGTTACACGTGGAACGAAACCAATGATATGGGCCGTCCGGCGAATGTGCCGGGGCTTTCCCTCAACTTCCAGGTCGAACAGGGAACCAGAGTGGTGGCGACCTTCGACCTCGACGACGTGCACACGGTGCCCGATCCGTACTTGGGGACGAGCCAGTACGACCGGTCACCGACCAGCAAACAGTTGCAGTTCGTGAACCTGCCGCCGCGGGCCACGATCCGCATCTACACGCTGACGGGCGTGCTCGTGGACCAGATCGAGCACGACGACGCGACCGGCGGCGGCCGCGCGACCTGGGACATTCGGAACCGGAACAACCAGTTCGTCGCGAGTGGCGTCTACTTCTATCACGTAGTGACGCAGGCGGGTGACGAGAAGGTGGGTAAGT
>JARRPS010000071.1:0-8409 GCA_037382625.1 Gemmatimonadota bacterium
TGTTGGCGAGAGCGAGACGATGACCTGCCTTCAGCGCGGCGAGTGTGGACTCCAGCCCGGCATAACCGACGAGGGCGTTGACCACGAGGTCCGCCCGGGGGTCGGCAGCGGCCTCCGCGACGGCCTCTCTGCCGAAGCGCCACTCGCCGGACCACCCGGGCACAAAAGGCTCGGAGGGACGGCGAGCGAGCACCACGTAGTCCGGTTCCAGGGCCGCGGCCAGCTCGTCCAGCGCCTCGCCCCGGCTCCCGGCGGTCATGGCCGCGATACGGAACCTGTCCCGGTGTCGTCCGATCACGCGGATCGCGGAGCGACCGATCGATCCCGTCGCGCCGAGCAGCACGACGCCGGTCGCGCTGTCGGTCATACGATCCGGGTGAAGAAGTGGAGGAAGAACCATGCGACGGGGATCGTCCAGAGCAGGGAGTCCATCCGGTCGAGCAGCCCTCCGTGCCCCGGCAGGAGCTGGGAGGAATCCTTGACCCCGCACTCGCGCTTGAGCGACGACTCGACCAGGTCCCCCAGGATTGCGGCGGCCGCCAGCAGGAGTCCCAGCAGGGCGATCCGTCCGATCCCGGCCGCGGCGGCGAGATCGGGAAGAGCGATCAGCGTCCAGGCGAGCGCCGCGACCGGACCGGCCAGCAATCCCGACACGCCGCCTTCGACCGTCTTGTTCGGGCTGATCGCGGGGGCCATCTTCCGGCGCCCGAACGCTCGACCGCCCGTGTAGGCTGCCGTGTCCACCGCCCAGGTGACGACCACGGGCAGGAAGAAGAGGAGCGTGCCTTCCAGCCGACCCGGCATCGACTCTCGAAGGGGAACGCCGAAGGAGATCAGCCCGCCGACGTAGAAAGCAGAAGTGAAGAAGAGAGCGGCCTTCTGGAAGGGCATCTCCGGCGGCGGGATCCGCAGTGCGGCGAGGCCCAGCAGCCCGAGGAGGGAACCCACGGCAACCCAGCCCGCTGCGCCGGGTCCCGCGACGAGCACGGCGAGTGGAAAGAGCCCGGAGAGAAACGCCGCGACCCGCGCGAGCAGCGGGTCGGAGCGGTCGCCGAACATCACCCCGATCTCGCCCACGGCGAGCCAGGCGAGCACTCCCAGCCCGGCCGCAAGAACCCAACCGCCGACCCATGTCACGGCGAGGCACAGCGGAATCCCGATCGCAGCTACGATCAGCCGCTTCGTCAGCTCGGATGCCATTGCGATCTGCCTTTGCTCTCAGGCCCGGACCCGACCAAAACGTCGCTCTCTACGCCGGAATTCGAGGATGGCCTCGTACAATTCCCGCTCGCCGAACTCCGGCCAGAGAACGGGCGTTACATAGAGTTCCGAGTACGCGATCTGCCAGAGGAGGAAATTCGAGATCCGCATCTCCCCCGAAGTTCGGATCAAAAGATCCGGATCCGGAATGCCGGCCGTCTGCAGGCAGCGCTCGAAGCTGTCCGCATCGATTTCCGACGGATCGATCCTTCCGCTGGCCGCCTCCTCCGCGAGGCGCCGAGCCGCGCTCAGAATCTCGTCCCGCCCTCCATAGCTGATCGCCAGATTCAGCCGCAGAGCGGTTCCGGGCGAAGTCGTCCGCTCGAGGGTTTCGATCGAGCGGCGGGCCTCGGCTGACAGACGCTCACGATCACCGAACACGGTGACATGTACTCCGTTGGAAACCAGATCCTCCGCCTCGCGCTCGACGTATTCCACGAGAAGCGCCATCAGGGCGCGGACCTCGGCCGCAGGTCGATCCCAGTTCTCCCGTGAGAAGGCATACAGCGTGAGGTGGGAAAGGCCGGCCTGGAGGGAGCCCTCCACGCATCTGCGCACTGCCTTCATCCCCTCCCGGTGTCCCTTCCACCGGGGCAGTCCTCGTTCGCCGGCCCAGCGTCCGTTTCCGTCCATGATCACCGCCACATGGCGAGGGACACCGTCCGACTGCCGAATCGTCTCCAGAAGCTGGGAAACCTCCGGGGCGGCCCGCATCAGTTCCGACCCTTTACGACGGCGGCCACGCCCGCCCGATCGGTCTCGAGATAGCGGCGGAGTGCCCGGTCCCCGCCGCGGAAGCTGTATGCCTCGATGCCTGCTTCCTGCATGCGCTCGGCGATCTGCGCGCTCAACAACCCCTGCGCACAGACGAGGACGACGGTCTCCGCCTCTGAGAACTCTCTGAAATTCCGCACGAGTTCCTCGTAGGAACGAACGACCGATCCGGGCCAAGGAAGAGATCCGCGCGCATCGTCGGGACGCATATCGACCTTGACGGCGCCTTCGGCCACTTCCGCTACGAACAGACTTCGACCTGCGAGCTCGGCGAGATCGAGTTCGCCGATATCGACGACGTCCGCTTCGTCGACGAGTCGGTTCAGCAGGGCCGGATCCAGGCCGGCCTCGGCGGCGTCCAGAATCCGGGGTCGAGTCGCTGTGGCAGGCCGATCCTCCGTGATCGCGCAATGCTCTCGCACCCGCGCCGAGAGCGAGTAGGTGCCGATCTCGCGAGACCTCCCGATGATCTCCTCCTTGTCCATGCCAACGAGAGGACGCAACACGGGCCTACTGCTCACCCGGTCGATCGTCCTGAGATTCGCGAGCGTTTGAGACGAAACCTGGCCGACCGCCTCTCCCGTGACGATCGCATCGGCCTTCCGCAGGCCCGCGAGGCGGTCAGCGGCCCTGTACATCTGTCGCTTCAGTGCCACTTGCAGCAATGCGGGGCGGACTTCCCGCTTCAACTCCTCGACGACCGGCTCGAAATCGACGACGTAGACCCGGGGCCGTGTCCCATAGCTCCACCGATCCGCGAGGAGCTTCCCGACCTCGAGAACCATCCTCCGGTGCGCGTCACCCCCGAGATTGCAGAACAGGTAGTCGAGGGCGACACCACGACGGAGCATCATCCAGGACGACACGGCGGAATCGAATCCACCCGACAGCAGGGAGATCGCCCGACCTTCCATCCCCAGCGGCAGACCTCCGGCCCCCCGGGAGCGAGAGGAAAAGAGGTAGGCCCTTCTCCCCCTCACCTCGACGTGAACCTCCACCTCCGGGTCATCCAGATCCACGGTGGCTTCTTCGTTCAGCGCCGACCCCAGGCGAATCGCGACGTCGTTGGAGCGGAACGAATGAGAACCGCTTCTCCGGGATCGGATGGCAAAGGACCTCCCACGCACCTCGTCCCGATACAACTCCTCCCCGGTCGCGACGATCCGGTCGAGTTCCGCGTCGCAGATACCGTCGAGCACCGAATAGCTGCTTACGCCGAATACCCGGCTCAAGGGCTCGAACGAGCTGCCGGCCTCGAGTCGCAGCAGCAGCCGACTCCAGCTCTCCTGGAGCTCGCACTCCTGTCCGGCGGCCGCAAAGGCCGCACGGATATTCCGGGCGAGTCGGCGCTGGAACCGGGCCCGGGTGCGCCGCGCTTTCGTAGTGAGTTCGCCTGTCAGCCGGACCATCGCGACCCGTTCACCGGGAGAGAGCGATAACGGCCAACCGTCGGAATCGGAATGCATGCTCGTAGAATACGTCGTAATCCGCACGTCCGTCGACCGGCGTGCCTCCGGTCTCATGCCCGACCGGGAGAGTGGCCGCCCCGGCGCCGGGCTCAGATGTCCGAGCGCAAGCTCGGAAGACGCGACGCGACCAGCGCCGCCGTGACGCCAAGTATCGGAATCAGCGCTACCTGGCCTATGATGATGAAACTCTCGGGAATCGCCGGCACCGTATCTCTCCTGGTTCGTGTCTCGTCTGACCAGTCTCTCGCCCGAATCGCCCTGATTGGATACCCGGGGCGGCGCCGAAGGTAGGTTCTCGAATCCGCTCAGGGCAAGCGGTCTTCGGGGTCGCCGCGTCCGAGGTGTCCGGTATCGATACAGCCAATCCCGCAAGCGAACGAAGCAAGTTCGTGATTCGACATTAAGTAATCACTGTAACTATATGCAAATAAGGTTTTTTTGTGTGGGCACAAATGGTGGCACGTCGGTTGCTCCTGAATAGCGACGGAAGCGGCAATGAAGGGTACGGGCGGGACCACCCGCCGGCAGCACGGGGGACACGTCATGTGGTACGACGCACAGCGAACAGGGATCGAGGCGGTCAAGGCCGCATTCTCGGTGGCGGTGTTGTGGGGCGGACTGTTCGTGTCAGGGACCGCGGACCACGCGGTGATCGAACCCTTCGGCCGCGTCGGTTCCGATGATATCGTCGGAGTCTGGGAGTGGGTCGCAGACGCAGCGGCGCGGCGCCCGGATGTAGGACGCTCGCTCGCCTCGCTGCTCGAAATCCGGAGAGGCAGCGACGGCACCCTGAGCGCCCGGGTCCTTTTCAAGGACGACGGCCGCCCCGTCGTGCGAAACGTTCGAGGCGTGTCCTTCGAAGAGGGACAGCTCTCTCTGGAGATCGACGGCCGGGCCGCATTCGAGGGTCGGATCAGCGAAGATGGCCGAACGATCGGTGGGACCGTCCGTCTCGACGGGCGGAAACCTGCCTCGGCGGAATTGTGGAAGGTGGACGCACGCAGACGCGCCCATGGGGGAATAATGCCGCTCCGGGCTACCTAGGGCCCGGAGCGGAAACCTGTTCCTCCTCTCGGCGGGCTGCTCCGTCTGGCCCGCCGATGTTTTTGCCCGCCGTCCCGCGGCCTGCCCTCACTTCTCTCGCCTTCTGTGCCACCATCGGTGCACGGAGCAGCAGCAGAACCGCCAGCACTACGATGAAGACCAGGGGCTCGCGGGTATCCGCCTTCACTTTCCAGAAGAAGTGCAGCGATCCGAGTGCGGCGGCCACGTAGACGAGCTTGTGGAGAGAGACCCACCGGCGGCCCAGCCTTCGGATCCAGCCCCGAGTAGAGGTCACGGCCAACGGCAGAAGCAGGACCCAGGCGCTGAATCCTACGAGGATAAAGGGCCGCTCCGTAATGTCCTCGATGATGAACGACCAGGCGAACCACTGGTCGAGCACGACGTAGCCGAGGAAGTGGGCCGTCGCCCACGCGAACGCGAACAGGCCGAGAAGCCTCCGGTATCGGATCACCCGGTTCCACCCCGTGATTCGGCGGATGGGAGTGACCGCCAGACTCGTGAGCAGGAGCGCGAGCGCCCACCAGCCCGTCCGATCGAGGACCGTTTCGATCGGATTCGCACCCAATCGGCCTGTGAGCGCTTCGTAGGCCAGCCAGGCAGCCGGCAGAAGGCAGGCGACCCAGACCAGTGCTTTTCCTCCGCGAGGCCGCTTCGACACGCTCAGAAGTTCTTTCGCAGATCCATACCGGCGTAGAGTGACGCCACCTCATCTCCGTAGCCGTTGAACGGAAGCGTCGGCCGGCGACGGAACTCTCCCAGCCGGCGCTCGCGCGCCTGGCTCCAGCGCGGGTGGTCCACCTCGGGGTTCACGTTGGCATAGAAACCGTACTCGCGGGGTGCCGAGACCGCCCAGGTGGTAGCCGGCATCTTCTCGAGGAACCGAAAGCGGACGATCGACTTCACACTTTTGAACCCGTACTTCCAAGGCACCACCAGCCGGAGCGGCGCCCCGTTCTGATTCGGAAGTTCCCGTCCGTAGACGCCCGTCGCGAGGAACGCCAGCGGGTGCAGCGCCTCGTCCATGCGGAGCGCCTCGACGTACGGCCAGTCGAGGATCCGTCTGCGCTGTCCGGGCATCTGCTCCTCGTCGAGCAGGGTCGTCATCTCCACGAACCGAGCCCGCGAGGTCGGCTTCATTCGGCGGACGACATCGGCGAGGGCGATCCCCCGCCACGGAACGACCATCGACCAGGCCTCTACGCAGCGAAGACGGTAGACCCGGTCCTCGACCACGTGCGGAGAGAGGAAGTCTTCGAGATCGTAAACTCCCGGGCTCTCCACCTCGCCCTCCACCGCCACCGACCAGGGCCGCGGGCGCAGCGTGTGCGCGTTCTTCGCCGGATCATCCTTGCCCACGCCGAATTCGTAGAAGTTGTTGTAGGTGGTGATGTCTTTCCACGAATTCAGCGGTTCGTCGAGCTCCGAGCGCACCGCCGACCAGTCGCGGTCTTGCGAAGGACCGCCCGAGGCTTCCTGGTCGCCCGTCGCCGGTGCGATTCCCGGCGCAGCCGAGGCCTCGGAAACCCCGCGTTCTCCGTCGCCGTCACAGCCGGCAAGAAGCCCGGGAACCAGGGCCCCGGCCACCGCGACCTTCGCCGACTGACCGATGAAGTGCCTTCGGTTCAGCCACGTGCTGTAGGAAGTGATCTGGGCGTCTGCCGGCTCGCGAATCCGTCGAATCCAGGGCACGTCATCCTCCGTTCAGTGGTTCAGCATTGAGAACGCACCAGAGGATCGGAGGTTCCCCGCCGGGCTCCCTGAGCGGAACCGGTGGTAGGGGCAGGTCGACGAGGCGCTGGGGGGAAAGCGGCGAAGGCGGGATTCGCCGTCGCGCATCAGCGCGACATTCGAGCACGCGAAGCGCGCGAGACTACCCGCGACTTCTTTGAAGGCTGATTCGAATTCCGCCCCGGCGTTGGGGCGGTGGGAGAGAGTGGCAGGGGCGGGATTCGAACCCGCGACCTAGGGCTTATGAGTCCCCCGCTCTGACCAACTGAGCTACCCTGCCGAATCGTGCCCCACGTACGGGGCCGGCAATTGTAGAGGGGGCCTCCTCAGTCGTCAAGCGATTCGGGAGCCGAACGCGCCCGGAAGCGCACCAGAAGCTCCCCATCCCGAAGGAGGCCATACTTCTCACGTGCGACCCGCTCGATCGCCGCGGGCACCGTCGCAAGGCTGTCGCCACGGTGGACGAGGGAATCGGTCCGCGCGATCAGTCCATCGATACGTGCTGTCGCCGAATCGCGCTGCTCCTCGAGGCTGCGGACATCGAAGACGCTGTACATGCCCCCGAACACCATGTGATAGGCGGCTCCGACCCAGAGCAGCAGCAGGAGAACCTGGAGTCCCAGCCGGCCGGCACGCTCAGGCATAAGCGCTCCTCCCTGGATACACGGCGGCATCGGCGAGACGCTCCTCGATCCGGAGCAGACGATTGTATTTCGCGACCCGCTCCGATCGGCAGGCGGACCCCGTCTTGATCTGCCCGGCATCTGTCGCGACGGCCAGATCGGCGATGAAGGTGTCCTCCGTCTCGCCGCTGCGGTGGGAAATGACGGTCGTATAGCCGGCTTCGAGGGCGGTTCGGATCGCGTCCAGCGTCTCCGTCACCGTACCGATCTGATTCAGCTTGATCAGGATGGAGTTGGCCACACCCTCGTCAATGCCCTTCTTCAGACGGTCGACGTTGGTCACGAAAAGGTCGTCGCCGACGAGTTGGACCCGGTCGCCGGTTCGTTCCGTGAGCAGCTTCCATCCGGCCCAGTCATCTTCGTCCAGACCGTCTTCGATCGAGACGATCGGATAGCGATCGAGCCAGTCCGCGTACATCTCCACCAGTTCCGCGGCGGACTTGCGCCCTTCCCCGGAGGCCGAGAAGTCGTACTCCCCGGTCGCGCGGTCGAAGAGCTCCGTCGCCGCACAGTCGAGCGCCAGCGCCACGTCCTCTCCCGGCCGGTAACCGGCCGCTTCGATGGACGCGAGAATCAGGTCCAGCGCCTCTCCATTCGAACCGAGGTTCGGGGCGACGCCACCCTCGTCTCCGACCGCCGTGTTGTGGCCCTCTGCGCTCAGACGGTTCTTGAGTGCGTGGAACACCTCGGCCCCGGCACGCAGGCCTTCGGAAAAGCTCGAAAATCCAACCGGGACGACCATGAACTCCTGGATGTCGACACTGTTGTCGGCATGCGCGCCGCCGTTGAGGATATTCATCAGAGGAACGGGAAGGACTGAGCTGCCGGCCGATCCCAGCTGCACGAAGAGAGGAACCTCACGTTCGGCCGCGACGGCGCGCGCTACGGCCATGGAGACTCCGAGAATCGCGTTCGCACCCAGGCGGCCCTTGTTCGCCGTCCCGTCGAGCTCGATCAGTGCGCCGTCGATCAACGCCTGGTCAGAGGGATCGCGCCCGCGCAACGAATCGGCGATCTCCCCGTTCACGTTCGCGACGGCGCGCTGGACCCCTTTCCCTCCGTAGCGGGACGGATCTCCGTCCCGCAATTCGACCGCCTCATGCGCTCCGGTGGAGGCGCCGCTCGGAACGGCGGCGCGTCCGCCGACGCCGCTATCCAGGCGAACCGCCACCTCGACCGTAGGATTCCCTCGGGAATCCAGAATTTCCCTGGCGTGGACTGTCTGGATTCTGGACATCGGGTTCACTCCGAGTCGTTCGAGCCGGGCCGCAGGCTGTCGTCTCCGGTGAGACTCCCGCAACTTGTGTCGGTCGAAGGGCTCAGACAAGATGCAAGGTGACGAGATTGGCGCACGGTCGCCGTTCCGGCCGCCGGCACCCGAACTCCAGGATGACGACATGTTCAAGAACCTCATGCAGAAGGCAGGCAGC
>JARRPS010000072.1:0-8339 GCA_037382625.1 Gemmatimonadota bacterium
GCAGGAGATGGGTCCTGCCGACCCGCTGTCCATCACTCCAGGACCCGATTCGGTTCCCGCGCCGACTCCGGTAACGGCGGACAGCGCGGCCGGTCCCGGGACCGGTCTCGCGGAGCCCACGCTGGGCATCGACCCGGGCTCGAGCTGGATCGCGGGAGACACCGTGAGGGCATGGTTCGAGCCCGACCCATCGGCGATCGGCGGCCCCGACTCCTCGACGGGGGGCGACGCGAGGATTCGCCGACTCCGGGCGCTGGGCGATGCGCGTTCGTTCTTCGCTGCCGTCCGGGACTCGACCCGCAGTGTGGATCCCTCCCGGAATTACCTGCTCGGCAGTACGATCCAGATCGATTTCGAGGAGGGAGAGCCGCAGACGCTGTCGGGCATGGACGCGATCGGCGTGTATCTGGAGCCGACCGAGGAGGAAGAGCGTGGGTAGCGTCCTGAATGCCGTCGAACTGGTCAAGGAATTCGGCAAGCGCCGAGTGGTGGATGGCGTCAGCCTGGAGGTTCGCCAGGGGGAAATCGTGGGGCTGCTCGGACCCAATGGGGCGGGAAAGACGACGACCTTCTACATGATCGTCGGCCTGCTCAAGGCGAACAGCGGGCAGGTGCTGCTCGACGATCAGGACCTCACCCGGGTGCCGATGTACCGCAGGGCCCGCGCCGGTATCGGCTACCTCTCTCAGGAGCCCTCGATCTTCCGCCGTCTCACGGTCGAACAGAACGTCATGGCGATCCTCGAGACTCTGGATCTCAGCCGCAAGGAGCGCGATCGCCGGCTGGACGCGCTGCTCGAGGAGCTGTCCATCTCGCATCTCCGAAAGAGCAAGGCATTCAGCCTCTCCGGAGGGGAACGTCGCCGGCTGGAGATCACTCGAGCGCTCGTCACGCAGCCGAAGTTCATGCTGCTCGACGAGCCGTTTGCCGGTGTGGACCCGATCGCAGTCGATGACATCCAGCGGATCGTCGCCGATCTGCGCACGAAGGGGCTGGGAGTCCTGATTACCGACCACAACGTGCGCGAGACGCTCTCCATCACCGACCGCGCCTACCTGCTGTTCAACGGGAAGATCCACATCGAAGGGCCGGCTCAGAAGCTCGTGGAGGATCCGGAAGCCCGTAAGATGTATCTCGGACTGGATTTCGAACTCTGATCGACGTTTGCGGCTGCAAGGGGCGTGCCGTAGCGCTCCCGACCCTCTATTGTTACCATTCAGAGAGCGTGACGGGTCCTGCAGCAGGGCCAGTCGAATTCGAGGCACACGCGAAGCCGGGGGCCGATGGCGAACATGCGACGGGGGCTCAGTCAGAGCCTCGGTATGCGACAGGAACTCAAGATCAATCCACGTCTGTACCAGGCGATGGATCTTCTTTACATGCCTCTTCTGGACCTGCAGCAGCACCTAAAGCAGGAGATGATGGCAAACCCCTTCCTGGAGCTGGCCGAGCCGATCGACGAGGAAGAGGACGAGCAGGAGAAGGAAGAAGAGAAGGACGAGGACGAGATCGACTGGGAGGAGATCCTCCTCAACGGATTCGAGACGGGAGGACGCCGTGCCGAATTCGAGGAGAAGGAGGCTTATCTCCCGACCCCGGCCGCTCCGCCGGACCTTTGGGACCACCTGCGCGAGCAACTCAATCTCACCCGTCTCGATCCGAGGATGCGTTTCCTGGGTGAGGAGATCATCGGGAACATCGACCGGGAGGGTTTTCTCACCTGTCCTCTCGAGGAGATCGTAGACTCGGCCAACCAGTGGTTCTCCGCCGCCGAGCCGGAGCTCTGGGAAGAGCTGGAGCCCTTCACTCTCGAGGAAGCCGAGGGTGTTCTGGCCGTGATCCAGGCATTTTCTCCCAGTGGGGTCGGCGCGCGCGACCTGCGGGAGACCCTGCTTCTGCAGATGCGTGACCGGGACGAGCTGGAAACGCTGGCTTGCCGGATCGTCCGCGACCACTTCGACCTGTTGGTCAGCCACCGCTGGAGCGAGCTCTCGAAGGAGCATGGGATCTCTCCGCAGGACGTGCAGGCGTCCGCCGATGAAATCGCGAAGCTGGATCCGAAGCCGGGGCTCAAGTACGCCGACACGAGCGACAACTACGTCACGCCCGACCTCACGGTCGAGAAGGTGGACGGCGAGTACTACGTCTTTCACAATGACTCGACCCAGCCGCGCCTGAAGCTCTCCCGTGCTTACCGGGAGGTGGCGGCGGACAAGAGCCAGTTCCAGGGTGACAACAAGGCGTTCATCGCCAAGAAGCTCAACAGTGCCCAATGGATGATTCAGGCCATCGAGCAGCGGCGGCAGACGATGCTCAAGGTCATGCACTTCATTGTCGACCGTCAGCGGGACTTCTTCGAGAAGGGCGTTGAGCATCTGCGGCCATTGACCTTGCGGGAGGTGGCGGAGCATATCGACATGCACGAATCGACCGTCTCGCGAGTGACGAACGAGAAATACGTGCAGACCCCCCGCGGCGTTCTGCCTCTGAAGTTCTTCTTCTCCAGCGGACTCGCCACCGACTACGGCGAGGATGTCTCGGCGCGTGGCATCCGAGCCCGTATCCAGAAGCTCGTCGCCGAAGAGGACACGAAGAAGCCGCTGACCGATCAGGCTATCGTGGACATCCTGAAGAAGGAAGGTGTCCAGATCGCGCGGCGGACCGTGGCCAAGTATCGCGACCAGCTCGGCATCCTCTCCGCCCGGATGCGGAAGCGCGTATGAATGCAACGCGGGGCTCGAAGGGGGCCTCGCGCGGGTCTGCTCCCGCTCCGCTCTCTCCCTCCGCGACCCCTGAGGCCGCGTCCTCTTTCGCCGTGCTCATCCCGGCCTTCGATGAAGCCGCCAACATGTCCGACCTGTTCTCCGAGCTGGCCGAAACGTTCAGGTCTCACGATCTGGACGGAGAGGTCGTGCTCGTGGACGACGGGTCGACCGACGGCACGCTCGAGGCAGCTCGCGAGGCTGCTGCGCAGGCGGGTCTGGACCGGGTCCGCCTCCTGCGCCACCGGGTAAATCGAGGCAAGACCTCGGCCCTGGTCACGGGAGCCCACGCCACGGAAGCCGAGGTGCTGGTCCTGTACGATGCGGACCTGCAGCACTCCACCGAGGAGATCCCCCGGTTCCTGGAGAGCATCGACCAGGGGTGGGACGTGGTGACCGGGCGGAAGCTGGGTGCGTACGACAAGCGCTTCGTCTCGGGGATCTACAACGGATTGGCGAGGCGGCTGTTCGACGTGCCGATCCGGGACATGAACTCGATGAAGGCGTTCCGTCGCGAGGTCCTGGAGGATCTGCACCTCCGTGAGGACTGGCACCGATACCTGGTCGTGCTCGCGAACGCGAGTGGCTGGAGAATCGGGGAGATCGATATCGAGCTGCTGCCCAGACGGCACGGCACATCGAAGTATGGTGGCAGCGGTCGAATCCTGGTCGGAATGCTCGACCTGCTGGCCGTGTGGTTTCAGCTGGTGTTCAGCAGGAAGCCGCTGATGTTCTTCGGCGTCACGGGCCTCGTTCTCCTCGCTGCCGGAGGAGTGGTCGGACTGATCGCGCTCTGGCTCCGCTTCGTCGAAGGGGCCGGCTTCCGGCCTCTCTTGAATCTGGTCCTGCTGCTCGTCCTGTTGGGTGGACTCCTCTTCATCGCAGGCCTGATCGGCGAACTGATCGCAGGGCTCCGGTCCGAGGTCGACGAGATCCGTCGCGAGTTGCGGCGATCCGGCCGGCGCTGACCCGATCCCCGCGCGACTACGAAACCGCTTCCCCGACGCCTTGCGAGTTCTCCACGTCGTCACCGCATTCCCTCGGATGCCGGAAGATCCGATTACGCCGTGGCTCGTGGAGCTGATCCGGAGACAGCGGGAAGCAGGTCTCGATGCGCAGGTTCTGGCGCCGGCCTATCGTGGCGGGCCGGACCGGGAGGCCTTCGACGAGATCCCGGTACACCGCTTTCGCTATGCGCCGGCGGGCTGGGAGACCCTCACACACGACGAAACGGTTCCCGACAGGATCCGACATCGCAGGTCGGCCGCGGCTCTCGTGCCCCTCTATCTGGCCGGTGGCATCCGGGCAGGTCACGAGGCCGGCCGGCTCGAACCCGCCATCGTCCACGTCCACTGGCCCATGCCGCACGCCCTGATCGGCGCCGCGGTACGGCGGGGTGCAGGAGGACGCACGGCCATGGTCTGCAGCTACTACAGCGTCGAGTTGTACTGGGTGAAGCGCAGCATGCCGCGACTGACGCCCTTCCTGGCGTGGACGGCCCGGACCGCCGACGCCGTCACGGCGATCTCCAACTCCACCGCTGCCGCCGTGCGCGAATTGACCGACGGCCCGGTGCATATCGTGCCCTATGGCGCCGCCATCGAGGACGAGGGAGAAGCCGTGCGGCACGTCGCTCTGGGGGGAGAAGGACCGTTGCGCATCCTCTTCGTCGGACGTCTCGTGGAACGGAAGGGGGTCGAGGTGCTGGTTCGGGCCCTCTCCGCCCTCTCCGCGGTTCCCGATGCCGAGCTGACGGTCATCGGGACGGGGGAACGAGCGGAGGTCATCGAGCGGACGGCGAGGGCACATGGCGTCTCCGATCGGGTCCACATGCTCGGTTCGGTCTCCCGTGAACGGCTGGTGGAGAGCTACGCGAATCACGATATCTTCGTATTGCCGGCCGTCATGGATGAAAAGGGAGATACGGAGGGTCTCGGCGTCGTGCTCCTCGAGGCTCTTCGTTTCGAACGCCCGGTGATCGCCAGCGGAATCGGGGGCATTACGGACATCATCGAGCACGATCGCACGGGATTGCTAGTACCGCCGGGCGATCCGGCAGCGCTTGCTTCCGCCGTCGAGGCACTGGTCCGGGACCCCGTTCGGGCGCGAATCATCGCGAAATCGGGCCGGGAGGACGCTCGCCGACGTTTCGGATGGGAGCGGGTGCTCGGGGAGACGAACCGGGTATACCGCGAGGCCGTGGAGCGACGCAGTGGCGCGTGAGCACGCGACGGCGGATCGATACGGCGAGCTCGTCAGCTCGGAAGCCTACCGACGCGCCCGGGTGGCGAAGGCGGAGGTCATCTGGCACCTGTGCGGAGATCGGCTGCTGCGAGCGACGCGACCGGCCGACCTCGGTGCGGGCACCGGGATCATGCGGGCCGCTCTCGAGGAGAAGATGGGGAAACCCCTGTATGGATTCGAGATCGACGTATCGTTCGTGGAGAGGCGGGAACGCATGGTCGCGGCCGACGTCGAGCGTCTCCCGCTTGCCGACGGCACCCT
This sequence comes from Gemmatimonadota bacterium, assembly GCA_037382625.1. Classification (GTDB taxonomy): domain Bacteria; phylum Gemmatimonadota; class Gemmatimonadetes; order Palauibacterales; family Palauibacteraceae; genus Carthagonibacter. The sequence goes on from JARRPS010000072.1 coordinate 5,268, forward strand.
CGACTTCGTGATCATGAATCACCTCTACGAGCATGTCTCCCGCCCGGATGCCCTGTTCCGGGAAGCCTTCCGCGTTCTGGTCCCCGGCGGAAGCGCATACGTCACGGCGGGAAGCCGCCACGCTCTGATCGAGCCTCACTATCGGCTCCCTTTTCTCAGCTGGCTGCCCCGGCCCGCGGCCTCGGCTTATCTTCGGATCTCGGGAAGAGGGGAGAGGTACGAGGGGATCCGATTTCTCACTCACAGGCCCCTGACGACGCTGATGCGGGCCGCCGGTTTCATCGTCCACGACATCACGGAACGCGCGATCGACGAGCTTCTCGATCGAACCCGGGGGAGACCGTGGACGGCGGCCTGGTCGGCGGCGGGCCGTCTGGGCGGCGACGCCCGGAGAGGTCTGCTGCGTCTCGCCTCTCCGCAGTGGTTCTTTCTGTTGGAGAAGCCGGCGATCGCGGCGGATGAGAGGGCAGGGGAGAGCGATGACTGAGGTGACGGGGAACCGGGTCTCGAAGGTGCCCCCCTGGCTGGCGTTCTCGGGGGTCTGCCTGGTCCTCTCGTTGCTCTTCTATCGCGAATTCGTCTTCGGGTCGGGCACGATGCTGTTCGGCACGGACATGGTGGACCAGGCCTTCCAGCTTCGCCAGTTCGGAGTCGAGGAGATCCGCAGCGGCCGGGGCTTCCCGCTCTGGAACCCCTTCGTCTACGGTGGATTGCCGTATCTGGCCGTCTTGCCGGGCCCGGTGTTCTACCCGACGAGCCTTCTCTATCTGCTGATGCCGCTGCACCGGGCGATCGGCTGGACCTTCGTGATGCACACCGCGCTCAGCGGCGTCTTCGCCTATGCGGCGGCCCGGTCGATCCGGCTCGATCCGCGGGCGAGCGCCGTTTCCGGACTTGCCTTCCTCTTCACGGGAATGGTGCTCTCCACACTCTACGGCGGGCACGATGGCCGGATGTTCGTCATGGTTCTCGTTCCTCTCGCATTCGCGCTTCTGGAGAGGGGATTGCAGACGGGACGTCCCGGTTGGTTCGCGGGCATGGGTCTGGTGGTCGCACTCCAGATCTTCACTCCTCACGTGCAGTTGATGTATTTTTCCTCGCTCTGCCTTTCCCTCTACGCGGTGGTCCGGATCGCCGGTGTCGGGCGGAGCGAAGCCGGCCGTCGAGAGGCCCTTCGGCTCTTCGGACTCTTCGCACTCGGATTCCTGATCGCGGGCCTGGTCGGGGCCGCCCAGCTGGTGCCTACCTGGCGCATCCTCGATATCGCGGTGCGCGGCGGGACCGGCGAGGCGGGCTATGGATTCGCGTCCTCGTGGGCGCTGCCGCCTCAGGAGCTGACGGCGCTCATTCTGCCGGATCTGGTGGGATCGCTACAGACGTACTGGGGGACGAATCCGTTCAAACTGCACACGGAGTACCTCGGCGTCGTTCCCGTCACGCTCGCCCTCGTGGCGCTGACCGGACTCCGGTCCGATGCCCGTGTGCGGTTGATGGGTGCGATCGCACTGCTCTGCATCCTCTTCGCATTGGGTTCCGCTACTCCTTTCCACCGGCTGACCTACGCGCTCGTGCCACTCATCTCGCGGTTTCGGGCGCCCTCGATGATGCTGGGGCCCGGCGCGCTGTTCGTCGCCCTGCTGGCAGGCATCGGTTGGGAGAGAATCTCGGCTCGGCCAGCGGGCACGGAAGGGGGTTCGCGGCCGTCCGGGGCAGCGCTCGCGACCCTGCTGGGACCGCTGCTGCTCGTCGGTCTGCTGGCGCTCGCCAGCCCCGAAGGAATGGCCCGGTGGGCGCATACCGCTCTGTTCCCGGCCGGCTTCGATCGGTTTCCGGGCCCCGACGGGTTTGCGCAGCTCCGAGGCAACGGCCTGATGCTGGTTCTCGGAACCGCCGCCGTATTCGCGGCCGCCTGGTCTTCCGACCGTGGCGGAGTGATACCGCTGGCCGCCGCAGCGCTCGTCGCCTCTGTGCTCGTCGCCGACCTGTGGCGGGTGGATGCGCGTTACCTGTCGACGGTGCGGCCCGAACAGGTCTTCCCAGCCGACCCGTCGATCTCGCGGATGCGGGACGGACTCGAGGAAGGGGAGAGGGTGTTTCCCGTTCCCGGCCGGACCGGTTATCGCCCGAACGAATTGATGGGCTACCGTGTCCCCTCGGTCACCGGGAGCCAGAATTTCCGCCTCGAGTGGTTCGAACGTCTGAGCGGCGGGCTATCCTACCGGAATTTCGGCGCGCCCGCTCTCTGGCAGCTGCTCGATCTGCGGTATCTGACTACGGACGCTCCGGTCGAAACCCCGCTTCTCTCGGAAGTGGAACGTGGCCCTCGGGGCGTGGTCTACGAGGTCGCGTCCGATGCGCCCCACGCCTGGTTCCCCGGGTCGGTCGAGGCGACGCGGGACACGGCCGAGGCGCTGCGCCGGGTCCTGGAGCTGGAAGATCCGCGGGCGCTCGCCATCGTGGAGGCGGAACGTGCGCCGCCCGCCGGTGCCGGAGAGGCCCGCGTCACGAGCCTGGAACCGGATGAAATCGTACTCGAGGTGGTCGCCGAGCAGCCCGGCCTGCTTTTCGTCAGCGAGATCTGGCACCCGTCGTGGCTCGCCACGGTGGACGGCGAGCCGGCCAAGGTTTTCAGGACCAACGTGGCTTTCCGTGGCGTGGTCGTCCCGGAAGGGGCACATCGGGTCCGATTTCGCTACTCGGCGTCGGAGTTTCGGCTGGGATTCGCGCTCTCCGGTGTCGGCCTGCTTCTCGCCGCCGGGATCCTGATCCGGGGCGGACTGGCGCAGGCACGGACTTCAGCCGACCCGGGGGGAGAGGCCTGAGACCGTGGGAGGGAAGAGAGCGCCCGGGTCAGGCGGAGGCGTTGCGCCGCGGACAGCGTTGGAAGCGGGCGATCGGCTGGGCGTTCGTGGCTCTTTCGGTCGCCTTCGTGCTTCTCCTGCTCGTTCGCCAGGGGGGTGAACTTCCCCGATTGCGTTCGGATCTGCGCGCCTTCGGCTGGACCCTGCGACCCGGCTGGCTCCTGGCGGCGCTCGCCGTCGGCGTCGCGAACCTGTTCTTCATGGGCGCGAT
>JARRPS010000073.1:0-18377 GCA_037382625.1 Gemmatimonadota bacterium
TCACCCGACGGCCCGCTGCCCCGGTAGAACTCCATCAGCATGGGGTGCCGGCCCGGGTTGCGTTCCCACTCCTCGCGCTGCTGGGCGAGCACCCAGGCCCGGTTCAGACGCCCGCGACCCTCTTCGATCAATTCCGGTCCCGTGGGCGGCTGAGCTCCGCCGCGCACCCGGCTGAGGGCATCGGCGGCGATCTCGTGCACGACGTTTCCGAGCGTCATGTGCAGGTTGGAGATCTTCTTCAACCGCCAGGCCGCGCGCGCGTCGTCCGGCGAATCGTCGAGCCAGCCGTTATGGGATCCGTAGTAGTTCCAGTAGTACCTGCGCGGGCATTCCCGGAACATCGATCGCCGGCTCTGGGACCACGAGAAGTCCGGAAAAGGACGGATCTCGAAGCCCATCAGTCGAATTCCAGCGTGACCGGCTCGTCGTCCGGGGCGGCGAAATAGAGCGTTCGCTGACGGCCCGACGCAGAATGGAGTACCCTGATGATGTTTCGCTGATCGTCGAAACGCTCATAGAGTACGGTGTCGAGAAGAGTGATCGCTCCCGGCGGACCCTCTGTCGGATATTCGAGCAGGTACCACCAGACCGTGGCATCCCCCTGGCCCGCTTCCAGGTCCACACCGCTGGAGATCACGGCGGCGGTCAAATCCGCGCCATCCGCCTGGATCGAGAGCGTGGAGTCCAGATAGGCGAGAAAAGCCGAGTCCGCCTCGGCGGTCGGGCTCAGAGTGAACTCCGCCACTCCGGCGTGAGCTGCCAGCGCTCCCTCGAGGTCATCCTTGAAGATCCGGATGCGCAGGTACAGAGAGGTCTCCTCGACGACCAGTTGAGCCGTGGAGAGATGCAGGGGGTGGGCGCCGAGCACCGCGGAGACCCGGCGCGCTTTGGGCCGGTAGGTCGGAACCGGGCCGATCGAACCAGCTTCGAGGTGCGATGGTCCCGACGCCGGGGCGATCGTCGCAAGGCCCAGGGACAGAAGGACCGCCAGCGCGCGTTCGCGTATCACGTGGCCGGCGCGACCCATTCATTGTCGTCCCGGTCGATGTCGGCGAACCAGCCATCCGGGTCGACCACGACCCTCGTCACCTCATCGTCGCTGAACAGCCCGAACACGAACTCCTGCTCGTTCGCCCGCCAGACATCTACCGGCAGGTCGACCCGCTCGGTCTCGCCGTTCTCGAATGTGATGTCCAGTTGTACCGGCATCACCAGACCGCCGTCGTTCTGAAGGGTAATCCGGTAGTAGTAGCGCCCCCGTTCCGAGGAGCCGAGCAGTTCCTCGGTGTCCTGACGGCTCACGTCGGCGATCCTCTGGTCGTTCGCGTGCGTCGTGTAGAACCAGCCGCGCCACATCCAGGCGAGGTTCTCGCCGGCGCCTTCCTCCATCGATCGGAAGAAGTCCGACGGCTGCGGCTTCTTGAACGCCCAGCGCAGCGCATACCCGCTGAACGCGTCGTCGAATACCTCCGGACCGAGTACGGCCTCGCGCAGCATGGTCAGCCCGGCCGCCGGCTTGGCGTATCCGTTGTTGCCGAAGTCCTTATGAATCAGGTCCGAATGCGTCATGATCGGGACCTGGTCGGGATCGCGCATGTAGTCGACGATCGACTGGGGCGATCCCCGCCAGCGCGGGAACTCCGGGTCCAGCTCCACTTCGGCGTAGTGCTGCAGGAACGTGTTCAGACCCTCGTCCATCCAGGTCCACTTCCGTTCATCCGAATTCACGATCATCGGGACCCAGTTGTGCCCGACCTCGTGAATCGTCACGCCGATCAGGGCGTATTTGAGCGCGTCCGAGTACCCGCCCTCCGCATCGCCCCGCGGCCGTGCGCCGCAGAAGGCGACCATGGGATACTCCATCCCTCCCGCCGGCCCGTTGATGTTGCTGGCCTTCGGATAGGGATACTCGAAGGCCATGCGGCCGTACGTCTCGAGCGTCTGAATCACGGCGGCCGTTGAGATATCGTTCCACAGCGGCATCGCATCGCGCGGATACAGCGAATGGACGGCAATCGGCGACTGGTCGGGCCGGTACTGATATCCGGCCGCGTCCCAGACGAAGGTCTTCGACGAGGCCCACGCGAAGTCGCGGACGTTCTTCGCCCGATAGTGCCAGGTCAGCATCCCGTCCTGGCGCGGCCGGCTGGCCGCCGTCATCACCTCGTCGGCGCCGACGATGAACACCGGTTCCCGGCTTCGATACGCCCGGGCCAGTCGCTCGCGCTGCTCCGCCGTGAGCACCTCTTCCGGATTCTGAAGCAGCCCGGTCGCGTCGACGATGTGATTTGCCGGGACGGTGATTCGGACATCGTAGTCGCCGAACTCCAGGTAGAACTCCCCGCGTCCGAGGAACTGGTCCGTCTGCCAGCCGTTGACATCATCGTAGACGGAAAGACGCGGGAACCACTGGGCGAGCTCGTAGATCCAGCCGTCGCTGACCTCTTCCTTCCCGCCGCGCCCCCAGTCGGGAACGCTGAATTCCCAGTCGATCTCGAGCTCGGTCGTCCCCCCGGGCATCACGGGCGCGGGGAGCGAGACCTTCATCAGGGTGCCGTTGATCCTGTACGGCGCGTCGTTCAGCCGCCCGCCCGCGTCGGCGACCTGCACGCGGCCGATCTCATGTCCGCCGTCGAAGAGATCCACGCCGAGCCAGCGACGCGCCCGGGGATCAATCTCCTCGGGAAGCGCCGCGCGCATCCGATAGGTCCGGCTGTGCTCCAGCGAGCGGACATTCTGATCGAGTTGAATCCAAAGGTAATCGAGCGCGTCCGGGGAGTTGTTGTGGTACGTGATTCGCTCGGTCCCCGATACCCGGTGCGCCACCGTGTCGAGCTCCGTCTCGATCCGGTAATCCACCTTCTGCTGCCAGTAGCGCGCCCCGGGCGCCCCGGAGCCGGTGCGCAGGTCGTTGGGCGCGGGCCACACGAATATCGCGAGGGCGAGCAAGCCCGTAATCGTCGAGATGCCGAGCACCCACGCCCTCTTCGGAAGACCGAGCCGGAGAACCAGCAGCGCGGCAAGCACCGACAGCGCCGCGACAATCGCCAGTTGGCCGACCTCGAGCCCGATGTTGAACGACAGGAGCGGCAGGAAGATGCTCGCCTCCCCGCCCAGTGCCGCCCGAAGAAATGCCGAGAATCCGAGCCCGTGGATCAATCCGAATCCGACGGCGATGGCGTAGCGAATGCGATCCTCCCTTCCGGGCCGGTAAGCGGTCGAGTTCCGCGCGCGTCCTGCCTGCTCCAGCGTATCCGAGCCTGTTTTCAGCGCCACCAGGTTCACGACACTGGTCGCGAGAATCGTCAAAGGTATCAGAATCTCCACCAGACCGGTGTCGATCCTGACCCACCCGAGCGTGGCGAGTGCCAGCGTGATCGAGTGTCCGACCGTGAAAGCCGTGACCAGCCAGAACAGGCGGCGCAGATCACCGAGGTCCGATGACGTCAGCGCCGCCACGAACAGCAGGTGGTCGTAGCCCCCGGGATCCGTGATGTGATCGAAGCCCAGCCTGAGATAGACGAGGAACTCTGAGAGCATCCCCTGCATCGCGTTGCAGTGTGTGTCGGCGGACGTCTTCGATGCGCCGCAAGGAATGAACAGCCGAGGCTTCCGGGAGGTTGAATCCCATTGCCGGACGCGGAGGTTGGTGCCTCGCGGACGGTCGACTAGATTGAACTCGCCCCCGCTCACCGGAATCCACTTCCGTGAGGAGGTTCTCTATGCGATTGCGATTCGCCGGCGGGGTCATCCTGCCGATCCTTGCAGTTGCGCTCATCTCCCCCGGTTGCGCGGAGGACACTCCGTACGAGGGACCGCCATCCCAGACCCTAACAGGTGACTGGAACTTCGGTGTGACGATCGTCGAGGAGACGGGCGACTGTGCGGGGAGTAACGAGCCGCCGTGGAACGCCCTCGCCGAGATCACGCAGACCGGCGCCGCAGTGGTGATCTCCAGCAACTGGAACTCGGACGGCGTCGACGGCCCCTATGCATTCGTCGGAACGCTCGATGGGATGGTAATCCAAGCGGTCGGTGAGTACCCCGAGGGAGGGGGAACCACCAGCGCTACGTACAGCCTGACCGTCGATGCGAACTGGAACCGGATGACGGGAAACGAGATCTGGTCCTGGACCAGCGGGGAGAGCAGCTGCGTGGACAGCCGATCCGTGGTGGTGGCGAATCGGGTCAACCCGGACTAAGGGATTCCGGAAGAGCAGCGTCCCCGCCCGGATGCGGAAGAGCAGCGTCCCCGCCCGGATGCCAAAAGGGCCTGACCGCGTTAACGGCCAGGCCCTTAGGTGGCGCTTTAGAAGGATCTGTCCCCGTTCCGACGGCGCGCCTCCAAGCTGCATCGTCAAATCCGCACCAGCCGACCGCACCCGGGGGAGAGACGGCGGGACGACGCACGATCAAGCAGGAAGCGTGCCCGAATCGTGAAAGTCGCCGCCTCGATTTGCCTCTCACAAAACACAATTTTACATGGACTTACAAGATCGGGAGACGGACGCTTCCAATTCGGGTCCCTCGAGCGTCCGCAAATCGTCGCTTCCACGCTACAGGTTCCCGTCCCGGCGTTGCCACGGATCCGGGCAGTTGGAAAGCCACGAAATGCCGGTATGGCAGCCGCGGGAGCCGGGCCGGTGACGGTCCGGGGAAGGCTGCCGGCCTTTCTCCAAGCGCCCCCGTCGTTGAGGAGGCCGCCATGCGGTATCGTCGGTGGAAATCAAGGCCGCACGCAGCGATCGCGGCGGTCCCGCTCCTGCTGCTTGCCTGTGGAAGCACGCCCTCCGGACCCGAGTTGATCACCGTCGACTTCGAGGCATCCGGCGTCGTTCTGCGACAGGGAGAGCCGGTCGCCGCCGCCCACGTGGTGCTCGTCCGCCGTGAGCGCATGGGACCGGACGGGTGCGTCGAATATGTCACTCTTGCGGCCGCCATGACGAACCGCGTCGGCGACTATGCGATTGACTACATCTGCGTCTGCAAACCCGGACAACCGATGCCCCAGCATTCCCTGCTCGTTGAAATGCCGGCGACGGTAGCCTGGAACGCGCGCGCCGGAGATAACATGCTGCAGGGATCCGCCATCCTTGGCGACCCGGGCGAATGATCGAATGGAGAGGGAAACAAGGGGCTCCGAAAAGGGGAGAGAAAGATCGATCCAGAATGCGTGTATCATCTCCAGATCGAACACGACTTCACTTTCTAGAATTTCTCGCCGTGCCAGGTCGGAGTTGTCGGCGGGCCCGCTCGGGGCCCGCCCACAGATCACCTACTCAGCGCATTGCGGCTTCACCGAGCAGACGAGCACCCTGGCGCATCTCAGGCACTCGTACGTTTCCTGAGTGCTGATTGCGTTCTCTGACGCGATCTTATCGTAGAAGCCGATCACGACCGTCAGGTCGGTGCCCGCCGGCGCATCGACGTGCACACGGTTCAGCTGGCCCTCGGGTCCGGCCGACATGGCCATCCCGATGTTCTGCCCATCGACGTTGAGAAACTGAGCATTCGGCCTACCATCGCGCCGGGTCCAGCCCGCCGGGATCCTCCCTTTCGTCCCGGCGCCTTGCGGCTGGCCGCCGACGTTGACCGCCCGGTTCTGGCCGACCGTGACCGTCGTGGGCACCTGCTCCTGCGCACGGGCGCGCTCCGGCATCAGCAGCGCAACCGCGCAGAGAGCCGTGAACGCGAGAAACAGAGGATTTCGCATGGCGCATCTCCTGGTGTAGGAACCGGGCCTCGTTAGCCCGTAATCGGGGGTGGACAAATCCGCCGGTAGTATTCAGGGCCTCGCCGACGCTCCGTCCCGGGCCCGTCTCGCGGATGCGGCGAGCACGGGTTCGGAATCGGTCCAGAGCTCGGCCGCCCGGCCAAACGCTTCGCCGGCCGCTGGATCTCCGAGACGGGCGTATGCCTCAGCCTGTTCGAAATGACTGCGAGTCCGCAGGCCCCACCCGAGGTCTATGTCGTCGAGCTTCAACGGGCAAGCCGCGACGCGACCGAACAGATCCGCGGCCAGGAGTTGGCTATCGGAGCGGGCGGCCAGGGTCGCCGTCAGAAACAGCTCCGTTTCGGTCACTCGTTCGGAGCCCTCGAGCTCGGCCATGGCTGCGTCCAGCCAGTCGATCGAGGACCCGTCATCCGCTGCAATTTCAGCCAGCCCTTCGAAGACGGCCGGGATCGCCAGCCCGGCCGCCCGCCACGCGGCCACCCAGCTGACGAGGGTGCCAGGGCTGTCGGCCAGAGCGGGACCGATCCCGAGATCCACGGCCGCCTGCGTGATCGCGGCTCTCCGACGGGACGAGAAGCCGGGTTCCTTCCAGACCGCTTCGAGCGCAGCGAAGAGTGAGTCCAGAGTCGGGCCCGTCACGCCGGCGGAACCGTACACCCGCAGCCGACCGAATTGCGGTTCTACGGCACCTGCCATCAGGAACTCGCCCTCGTTCTCGGGATCGAGCGTGGCGAAAGTCCCGGAGTCCCAAACGGGCCGGAGCACCTGGTGCGCCCTGTTCGGGCGGCCCGTGGCGAGGAAGAGGTTCGCCGCCGAGAGCGGCGGCGGCACTCGGAGTCCTGACCCCTCCTCCGGTCCTCCCAGCTTCTCGAAGGCCCGCGCCGCGATTCGCTCCGCCTCCGGAACGTCGCCGGTTGCGAGTCGGAGCATTGCCAGGCGCACGAGGTCTGACGCTGACGAATCGGCCTTCACGGCGAGCGCCAGCTCGAGGTGCCGCCGAGCGTGGTCCGTGAGACTGTCCGCCCGCTCCACGCTCATCGCGCACCCTCCGAGGTCGCGCTGCCAGAGCGCGAAGCCGGCCACCTCTTCGTGCGGTCGCGCCTGATCGGGCCGAACCGCCACCCAGCGGTCGAGGAGTGAAGATGTCCTGTCCATCATGAGCGCGGACGCCTCGGCAAGTTCACGTCGGCTCATGGCATCGAACTCCTCGGACGGAATCCAGCGAATGCTGTCTCCGGGAAGGGGGCAGAATGCCAGCTGATCCCGGGCCACCCGGCTGACGAAGGGCGGTACCGCAGCCTCCGCAGGCCGCTCGAAGGCCGGGCAGGATCCGAAGGCGGCGGCTTCAGCGACATCACGGTCGATCTCGAAGAGATGGCCGTAGCTCAACGGAAGTTCGGGAGAGAGTCGAGCCGCGGTCTCGAAGGCCGTCCGTGCCAGATCGAGGTCCTGGCGCGGGACCAGGCTGCCGTCGTCCTGGCGAACCAGCCACGGGTCTTTGTACTCGACCGCGCCCAGCAGCAGCCAGGCCTCCACGTCGGTCGAGTCCGCCGCGAGCAGCGAATCATATCTCCGCCGCGCGCCTTCATAGTCTCCCTCCCAGAATGCGTGAAACGCCGACACGTGCTCGGCAAGGCCGGGCCGCAGACCTCCCTCGGCCGCCAGCTTCTCCGCCCGGCCCGAGAGCCGGGCGATCTCCGGGCCGATGTCCAGAATCCGCTCCGGGCTCCGGGCCGTCATCCAGTAGAGAGTCAGAGCGAGATAGTGCGATGGAAGCGCGAAGGTCGAATCAGCTGCGATCGCCTCACGAAAGTGCACTTCTGCCTCTGGGAGAAGCCAGGCATAGAGGGCGTCGAGACCTGCCTGGAATTCCCTGTGAGCGAATGGATTGGAGGACTCGCGAAGCAAGGTCTCCAGGGGCACCCGGCGATCTCGCAACTCGAGGACCTCCTGCGCGACCGGTCCCACGAGACCGTCGAGCTCCCCGAGCTGCTCCGTTACCTGGATGGGACGTCGGACCTCGATCCCCTCGCCGACGTCATACAGAATCGCCTCGAGTGCGGCGGAATCGCCCTCGATCTGTGTCGTGAGTGCAATCAGAGTGCCCACGCGCTGCGCCCGTCCAACCTCCAGCCCGATCTCCAGGGACGGCAGGTTGGCCGATTCGACTCCCAGATCGTGAAGGGCGCCCGCGATCGCGAAGTCCGGAACGACCCGGACGGATTCCCAGCCCCTGAGCTGCCGGGCAAGCCGGGTGGCCGCCTGGGCCGACAACTCCCGCTCCTCGGGTGAATCGCCGAGGTGTCGGAACGGCAGTACGACGTAGGATCCGAGCGGATCTTCCACTGCGTAGGCCGGTCGAGGCGAGGCCTGCTCCAGCCAACCCAGTCGGCTCGCGGCCGACCAGGCCGCGAACAGGAAGAGACCGCTGCTCACGAGGGCGAGCATGCCGATCGGCCAACGCACCCGGGCGGGCGCGGAGACGATCTCCTCGAGCTCCTGGCTCCGTGCCGGGTCCGTGCGTTCGAGACCGGCCGGCGTGATATCGAACACCCAACTGAGAACGACCGCGATCGGAAAGCCTGCGAGGACCAGAACGGTCAGGAGACTGCGAAGTTGACCGGGGATCGGAATTCCGCTGGAGACGAGGTCGACGGCCTCGAGAACGGCGAACGCGGCCCCGCCGTAGATCGCCATCACGCGGAATACGCGTCGCCGTTTCAGCTCGGCGAACAACCGTTTCACGCCGCGCGCTTCCGTCCCGGGATCGGTGGACATGGGCGAATCTCGCTGGTCCGCGTCAGGTGGAGCAAGCCGGCGCCACGGCAGGACACCACGAGCTCAGCTCCCCGTATCGAACAGCTTTCCCTCGAGCGAGGGCGCCTTGTCGGTCCGCGTGGCGACTTTGATGAACGACACCAGCCTGACGACGCCCTCGGCATGCAGCGTCTCGTGGATCCGTGAAACCGCGGCCAGGACTTCATCCAGCTCGCCTTCGACACTGGTCCCGTTCGGGTGCAGCGCTACGTGCAGGCCCGATTCCTCGAGAATGGCGTGAGCTCTTTTCACCTCCGTGCGCACTGAAACGCCGGAGCCGATCGGGATGCACTGGATGTCTCCCGTCGCTTTCACTGCAGGAATTCTCCCTCGTTGAATGGTGAGAGCCTGGCCTTCGACCCGCTCATCTTCGTTTCAATGCCGCATGTGATCCTCCCGCTCCAACTTGCGGAAGGTGCTCGGTGTCGGCCTCCCGGGCCAGCGCCTGCTCTCACCGTCGAAGGTCGTCAGACTCGCTTATCTGGAATGGGGGCGCGAATCGGAAGGCGGTGCGCAGATGCGGGAGGATCCTATCCCCCCTCGATTCCAGAGCAGGCTCGCTCGATGCACGCGAGACCGCCGGTCTCATTATACCGGGTGAATCCGAGCGCCAGGGCACCGACGATACTCCGTTCGATCGCCCCTGTCTCGGTTTCGTCGCCGGATATCGAGACCGGCCGCACAGGTGACCTCGACCGAATGCTTCGAGGAAGAAGGCGAGAAGACTCCAGGACCCGCAGACCGGTCGAGGCAGTGGCGTCAGACGCCCTCGAGCTTGGCTCGAAGCCGGCGGCGGATCTCGGCACGGAGTGGATCCTCGGGAGATACCTCCGGCACCAGTCTGCCCACGCAACTGAGGAGCGAACGGTCTTCACGCCGACGGAGGCGGCCGCGTCCGGGCATCCGCCGGAGTGTCTCGATCAGAGCATCGGCGAGGGCCCGGTCCACATCATCCCAGCTGCAGCCCAGGTGGCGGGCAATCGCCTGCTTCGCTTGAACGGCCTGCGCGGCTCCGGCCAGGAGCCCGTCGGGGTCCGTCATCCAGTAGCGTCTCTCGTCCATCGCCTCGACTCTCGCGGGGTCGGTGGCGGCCGACGCTTTTTCGTCGGCCACGCCCCACCCGCACGCAGAGGCCATGCCCTGCTCTAAGTTGCTGCTGAAAATCGATTTACGAGGTATGCCCCCGCAGCGCGTGGCTCGAAGACTACAGATCTGCCGGTCTCCCGGCATCGGCGCTGCGACTCAGAGACCACTCCCGCAGAACTTGCAGTAGTCGGCGTCGACGTCATGGCCCTCGGAATTGCACGAACGGCAGACCTGTGTCGTGAATCGGCTGCGGTCTTCCCGGACCAGCTCGCGTGTCACTATCCCCGTCGGAACCGCGATAATTCCGTATCCGAGAATCATCACGCAGACCGCGATGAACCTCCCGAGAGCCGAGCCGGGGGCGATATCTCCATAACCCACCGTGGTCAGCGTGACGACCGCCCAGTAGATCGATCGCGGTATGCTGTCGAATCCGTTCTCGGGTCCTTCGACCAGGTACATCAACGAACCGACGATCACCACGATCATGACGACCACGAACAGGAATACGAAGATCTTCTTGGCAGAGGCACGCAGGGCGACACTCAACGATCGCGCTTCGGACACGTACTGAACCAGCTTGAGCACGCGGAAGATCCGAAGCAGACGGAGGACACGAACCACCGTGAGGGCCTGTGTGCCGGGTATGATGACGCTGATGTACGTGGGCAGGATGGCAAGGAGATCGACGATCCCGAAGAAGCTCGTGGCATACACCGTCGGCCGTTCGACGCACAACAGCCGCAGGATGTACTCGATCGTGAACAGAATCGTGATCACCCATTCGGCGGCGCGGAGTTGGGGCCCGTACTGCGCTCGGACCTCCGGTACGCTCTCGAGGCTGACGATGACCACGCTGAAGAGAATGGCGAAGATCAGGAGGATGTCGAACGCCTTCCCCGCCGGCGTGTCCGCCTCGAAGATCACCTCGTGGAGCATCGCCCTCCATCCGTGAAGGCGCGAAGGCTCCCCCGGCTGTACGGTCTGATCGGTCATGCCTCTTCATCCCACCCGCGACGGGATCGTGTCATCCTCGCGGGAGCATCTCCCACAGAACGTTCACGATCTTCCATTCCCCGCCTACCTCCGCCAGGTGCATGTAGTCCACCCACATTCCCGCGACGATCTTCACCGAGGCCATCTGTCCGAAGATGTCGAGGATCGTCACCTCGGACCGCTTCAGGTCGTCCGGCATCCCCGTGCCACCTCCACTGGCAGTCATCTCCACGAGCTCCTCGGCGGACATCTCCCCGAGCACCTCGGGCTCACCCGGCTTGCGCTCGACGATCCTCTTCGCCAGGTCGTCGTGCAGCGCCCGTCCCATCCGATCCGCATCGCCGGTGTAGAATCCCTCGATGTAGTCCAGCGCGGTGGCGCGGATCGCGGCCGAATCGGCCGCCGTCTGGGCCTGTGCCGTTTCGGGCACCGATACCATCGCTGCCATCATGCCGGCAGCCGCGAGAAGCCCGGTGCCGATCCGTCTCGTATGCATCTCTGTCGCTCCTGAGAAGGACATACTTCCTCATCCGCGAACCGACGCCTCGGTTTGCCCCGGCGCGCGTCCCCCGGTAACCTCAGCCCGTTTCCAACATCAGACAACAGGCAGGAGAGAATCATGGCCGCAGCAGTAATTGGCGATACCGTCACCGTTCATTATACCGGCAGCCTCGACGACGACTCCGTATTCGACAGTTCGCGGGGTCGCGATCCGCTCGAATTCACGATCGGCACGGGCCAGGTGATTCCCGGGTTCGAAGAGGCCGTGATCGGGCTCGAGCCCGGAGCGTCGGCGCGTACCCGAATCGAGCCGGAGCAGGCTTACGGGCCTCGGCGCGAGGATCTTCGAATCCCGATCGCCCGGAACCAGTTCCCCGATGGGATGGAAGTCGGCGAGGGCGATCAACTGCAGATGCAGACGCAGGACGGACAGTCGATCCCGGTCCAGGTGGTCGAGGTCGGCGATGAGAGCGTCACCGTCGATGCCAATCACCCGCTCGCCGGGCAGGCGCTCACCTTCGAGATCGAGCTGGTCGAGATCCGCTGACTCGCTTCCGCCGATCCACACGTCCGGTACCCTGCGGGAGGGATCAGCCCTCCCGCAGGTACTCGCCTTCCATGAGGGGCTTCCAGGTCTCGCCATCCGACGAGGCTTCCATCAGATAGCTGTAGCGGCCGTCCTCGCCGAAGTCCCACACCGCCCGTATCCAGCCCCCGGGTTCCTCGTTCGTCAGCGTCAGAACATCTCCGTCAAACTCGCCCCGGAATTCGTTCGGCGGCATTCCCATGGAGTCGAACCAGGTGAGCACGTACTGCTCGGCGGAGCCGTCCCAGCGAATCACGCCGTGGCCGCGAAGTGCGATGCGTCCCTTTCGCTCCTGCTCGTAATCGTGGATCAGGATGAACCCGTCGAGCGCAATGCGATTACGGACACGTCCGACGGCTTCTCCTCCCTTCGGATCCCATGGGCTCGGATGAACGTGCTCCTCGCCTCGCCAGAATCCTACGAGCTTCTGGAATTTCGAATGCGCGGCTCCGGGAGTCGGCATCTCCATCTCAAGTCCTCCTGGCTCACGGGCACTGAGTCGCCCGAATCAGACGTTTCACATGGCAACCGATATGAGAGCCGAACAGAAGGAAGCCGCATCCACAACGCTTGGCGCTTGAGCGGTCTCCACCCATAGACTGCAAGATCGAGCCTATGACGGGTCAGCGACAAGGCGGACCCATGTTCCGGCCGGAGCGACCGGGCCCACTCTGGCCCCTCACTGTCAGTCAGGAGCGAGCAGATGACCACGGATCCCGGCCTCTGCCGAAGCTGCGATTGGTCGCGGCGCGTACAGAGCGATCGCGGATCGACGTTCTGGCTCTGTGGGGCGGCTCGCTCACACCCGGGCATGCGAAAATTCGGGTGAAGAAGCCGACGAGGAACGGCACGTCGACCGGGAGCCTTCCTGAGCCCGGAGGCCAGCCGAGCCCGGAAAGCGACTTCGCCTCCCGGGCTCGATCCGGGTCCGCCGGGGAGATCGCTCTCGAGATCGGGAGCGTTCCCGTGTTTTTCCTCTCCTGCGGCTACGGGTGACCGACCGCCATGCAGTCCTTCACGATGGGCTCATCGTTCTTCATCACCATCGCCTCGGGCCCCTTGCTGAAAAAGCTCCAGGTTCCGTCTGAGAACTTCAGTCCCGAAGCGGAGCGCACGCGCTCCAGGTCGTGCGTCTCGCCCTTCAGCGTCACTTCGGCCCGATTCTCCTCCGAGTAGAGCGCGAGCTTGAGGCTCACGTCATCGGGACACGAGAACGAGATCTCCATCACTCCGCCTTCGCCGGGCATCGCTGCCGCTTCGTGCGGGTTCCCCATGCCTCCTGCACCGGGCATACCGCTCGCATGCGGGTTGGGCATACCTTCCTGCGCCGGACCGATATCCGAGTGCGGGTTGACCATTCCACCTTCCATGCCCGAGCCGGCAACCTGTTCGGTTTCGGCAACGGGATCCTGCTCGGCGTCCGCGCAGCCGCCGAGCACCAGCAGCCCGGCCAGCGCGACGACGGCAAATCTGCTCTGCGTCATCAATTGTGTCTCCTGTAGTAACGGCCGCCCCGCGTTCCGGCGGGGGTCGCGATCGGTACCTGTCCCGATCGCGAATCGCGGAGTCTCGCAGAGCGCTGGGGGAAAAGCAAGCAAACAGGCCGGACGCAGTAGTCCTCGGTTCGGCAACCGAGGTCGCAGCTCAGAAGAGGAAAATCTGTGAAGCGGATCCCGCCAGCAGAATCACCCCGACCGCTCCCAGCAGCACGGGGGCCCATCGGCGAGCGCGGGATCGACCCGTGCGCGCTCGGATGTCACCGGAACTGGCGGCATCTGTCCGATCGACCCCGTCGTCGGTCACTTCGAAGTGCCATGCCAGCCAGAGAGCGACCGGGTATCCAAGCAGCACGAGAACCGTCGCCGCTCGAACTCCAGCGGTTGGCAACGAGAGCGCCGGCGCCGAGAGGCGAAGAGCCTCCAGCAGTACGAACCCGGCCGAGCCGTACACGGCCGAGGCACGGAAGACGCTACGTCTCTCCAGTTCGGCCAGCAGGACTCGTCGCCGGGGGGGAGTCTGTTTCATTCAGCGAGTATCGCGGGAACTCGCGGAATCGGGCAAGGACCGCGGCGGCCGTCGCGACACGATCAGCACGACACCGGTGATAATGATCGCGGCGGCCAGAATCGTCCGCGCGGTGACCGGCTCGTCGGCGAGCGCCCACCCGAGGAATACGGCCACGACCGGGTTCACGTACGCGTAGCTTCCGACGCGGGCCGGTGTGGAAACCTTGAGAAGGTAGACGTACGCAGCAAAAGCGATGATCGAACCGAAGAGCACGAGGTAGGCCAGCGCCGCCACCGACTTCGCCGAGACGCCGGCCGGGTCCAGCCGGCCCCATTCCCCGACGACAGAGCCGAGCAGAAGTAGCAGGAGTCCCCCCATCAACATCTGCAGGGCCGCAGCCATGCGGGGCGCCGCGGGATGTGGGAACCGGTAGCCGAGCACCGACCCGGTCGCCCAGGAGATCGTTCCGAAGACCACCACCAGCGCACCCAGGTACTGCATGCGCCCGCCGCCACCGAGTTCCACCGGGCCGATGAGCAGAGCGACTCCCGCGAAGCCCAGAACGAGCCCGGCCACCACAGGCCCGGTCGGTTTGCGTCCACCCGGCCGAATCCAGTCGAGCAGAACCATCCAGACGGGCACGATCGTGACGATCAGGGCCGCGAGCCCCGATGGGATCCACTGCTCGGCCCAGCCCACGGCTCCGGTTCCACCCACCAGGAGAAGCCCCCCTACCGCCGCCGACCCGGCCCACTCACGAAGCGGCGGAACTGGCATCCCGCGCCATCGGAGCCAGCCGAAAAGGAGCAGACCCGCGACCCCGAATCGCGCCGCGAGCATCAGAAATGGCGGAAGGGTCTCGACCGCGAACCGTATCGCCAGGTAGGTCGAGCCCCAGATCAGGTAGATCGCCGCGAATGCGAGCAGGATCCGGAACGGGGGCTCCTCCCCATCGGCGACCACGAGAGCGGAGTCCGTCGCCCCGAGTCCGTACGCCTCGCGCTCGAACCGGTTTCCGAGATAGGGATCATCGCCCCTCAACATCGCGAGGAGGCTCGAAAGCGCATAGGCAGGCAGAAACAGGGGCCCCCAGCGCTCATACTGGGCGACGTGCACACGCTCGTGATCCCCGCATTCTTCGAGGCAATCCGGGTCGCGGCCGAGGACGACATGCCCCAGCGTCATCGCCCGGGCCCCGCCGGCGATCGGCACCAGGTGGCGCAGAAACCACTTGAGCGCGGGTCCGGAGATTTCCACCGTGCCGCGTCGGACGCGTGCGCTGCCGCCGGGCAGCGCCAGAATCCCGAGGGCGAGGCCGAGGATCGTGTTCGGGAGGGCCCAGAGGAGCCGCAGAATCCGCAAGGGTCCGCAGGCGGGGGCGCGGTCCCCGGGGACCGCGTCTCCGATCAGTCCCGTGCGAGCCACGCGGCGAACGCGCGGTCCGCCGGTGCGAGGGGGAGATCCAGCAACTCTGGACCGGCCACCCAGCGAATCTCGTCGTGCTCCAACGGGCGCGGCTCTCCCGCCGTTTCGACGTCCATGAAGTGGATCACGAACGGGGTGCCGGGATCACGATAGGAGAACCTCGATTCTCCGGCATGCAGGAGGTCGAGGTCGAGCTCCTCGCGGAGCTCCCGGGCGGCAGCGGCTTTCCGCGATTCGCCCCGGGCGATCTTTCCACCCGGAAACTCCCAGAGCCCGGCATGTCGCTTTCCCGACGGTCGTCGGCAGACCAGGAATTTATCTTCGTCGCGAACCACCGCGGCGAGAACATCGATCGTTTCACCAAGGCGCGTCGCGGCATCGACGAAGTCAATCAGCGCCTCGTGCAGTTCAGGCCTGTCGAGAATGTCCTTGTGCTCCGCCCCGTTGATCCAGAGTACCTGGGTCCCCGCGTTCTCAGCCAACCGTCGAGCATGCTCGGCCGGCACTCGCGCATCCCGATCGCCGTGCACCACGAGCAGCGGCAGTTGAAGTCGGCGCGCGCCCTCGGCGGGATCCAGATCGCGGAACGGCACACCCGCGCGACGCTGCCAGAAGGGCCGCAGGACCCCGGTCAGCAACCCGCCCGGAAGTCCACGATCCGAGAACATCCCTGCCGTGACTTCCATCAAGTCGGCAGGCGCCGCGATCAACGCGATCCCGTCGACCTGCGCCCCCGCCGCCGCCACCAGGAGTGCAGCCGATCCGCCCAGGCTGTGACCGGCAACCAGTACGGGCGCCCGGGGCCGGCGCTCACGGACGACCCGGATGGCCTGCGCGAGATCGTCCCGGAAATGTCGGATCGTCACGTACGGTGCATCGTCGCTGCGGCCGTGCCGGCGAACATCGAAGGTGAAGACCGGGTAGCCCGCCTCGAGGAGCGGGCGGGCCACGTAGAGCATGGTTCCACTGTTTCCGGTCCAGCCATGAACGAGCACCACGATCGGACGGTCCGGGGCGATGCCCACGGGCTCCATCCACTCGCCTCGAAGGGTGATCCCATCGAATGCCAAGAACTCGACCCGCTCGTGAGGTACACCGAGGTCCGCGGCGGATCGTTCGAGGGGTCGCTTCGGCGGCCGCGCCGTGAGGTGCGCCAGGCGATCCAGGGCGAGGATTCCACCGGCGGCGGCGGCTATGGGCCAGATCATCGGCATCGGGTGCGACTCCCAGTCCGTTCGAGAGACATGCCCGGACCGAACCTCCGGGCGGAGGGCAAGATCCGGGTACCCGGGGGGCGTTGGCAAGAAGCGGGACCACGGCCGATAAAACTTGCTCAGTTGTTAGACCCCATTTGCGATCTTACTGTGATCCCGCACCCCCGCGAGCATGCCAACGAGCTTTTCTGTGACTCATATATCACCATATATTGTATTTATTTATAGATACTATTTCAAGTAAATTATCAAACTTATGCCGCTCCCGGCAGACTCCTTGCCACAGCAGGAACGGACAGCGATTCCGGAGCTGGTGTCCGGCTTGGATTTCCCGACCGGGAGGAGCAATTGACGGATCTGGCCATGGTACTCGCAGTATCGGGAGCGGCGGGGTTTCAGGCTCGCCGACTGCTCCGACTCCGGCAACGGCCGCAACTGCGACTGAGGGTGGCGGAGAAGCAGGATCCCATGCAGGTGCGGGCCCTGAACCGACCTGCCCTCGTCTGGACCCTTCAACTCGAGAACGTGGGCAGCGAGCCCGCCCTGGGGTGTCACGCCACCATCGATCGGTTCGAAATGTTCGACGGAGCACTGTGGCGGCCCCACCCCGGCTTCGCATACCCGATCCCGCTCCCCTGGTCCATTTCGGGCTCGAAGGTCCGACTCGATCTTCCGCCCGGTGCCGTCACCCCCGAGCTGCCTCTTCTGCTGACGTGGCTCGACGCACCGAAGCTCCGACTGGTAACCCCGCTCGACATCTCTTCCGGATTCATGCTGGAATATCCGGCGGGCACCTATCGGCTCACGGTCCTGATCCGGACCGATAGCAGTCCCAATGTCTTCGCCCGGCGCCGATTCCGGGTGCAATTCGACGGAAAGCCGCGAGGTCTCGTTCTCGAAGCCATTCCCGAATAGCCGCACGACGCGCCGATTCTCCCTGAAGCACGCAGACCATTGTCCGTCCCTCCGGGGTCTGTTAGAGTTGCGACCTCAAATGCCGGGCGTAGCCGACCCGCACGACTCGAGTCGGCGAAAGAAGACGGGACTCTGCCGAAATCGGGGGAACTGCCATGCGTGAGCTACCACATCTCGCCTTCTTGCCGGCGCTGGCCCTGGCCCTGACGGTCGGATCTGTCCGGGTGGCGTTCGCTCAGGAGGACAGGGCTCCGGTCGATGAAGGCGCGTTGAGCGTCCTGGCCCCCGAGGATGATCCCGAGGAGCCTCTCGACGGTTTTTATGACACCGCGGATCTATCGATCGTGATTACCGGTGGAAACTCCTCGGCGACGACGATCGGCTTCCGTAACCTCGCCGAGTATTACTGGCCGACCTCCTCGCTTCGTTTTGATATCGGCGGACTCAGCACGGATGCCCGCTCCAGCGACGACCGATTCGCCGTGGGAACCGGGGAGGACGACTTCGTGGTGGTCGAGCCGGAGCGGAAGAAGACCGCGGAGAACTACTTCGCGAATCTGAGGTTCGATCACGACCTGTCGGAGCGCTGGTACACGTTCGCGATCGCCGGCTGGAACCGGAACCGGTTCGCGGGGTTCGACAACCGCTGGCAGGGCGCGCTCGGTGTGGGCTGGTTCGCCGTCGATACCGATCGCACGAAGCTGCGACTCGATGTGTCCGGCACGTACACGAGCGAGGACCCGATCATCGGAGAGACGAACGACTTCGCCGGTGTGCGTTTCGGCTACGATTACGTTCAGCACCTCTCGGAGAAGTCGAATTTCTACAGCACGCTGATCCTCGACGAGAACCTCAAGAACACGGGAGATTTGCGCGCGGACTGGTACAACGCCATCGAAGTCTCGATCACCGACCTCATCTTCCTGAAGACCAGCTACAGGATTCAGTGGCGCAACGAGCCGCTGTTCGAGGCGCTGCCGCTGCTCGACTCGAACGGCGACCCGGTGCTGACGCCGGGAGGGGAGCCCGTATCCGTTCCATCGCAGCTCAACGCGACGGACACGTACTTCCTCACTTCCCTCGTGCTCAAGATCTG
>JARRPS010000074.1:0-8188 GCA_037382625.1 Gemmatimonadota bacterium
ACCTCGCGGGCACGAAGACACGCCTCGAGGTGACGGAAGCCGAGGTATCGCTTCGCGAGACGGAGCTGAACTACGCAGAAGCCGTCTACGACTACCTGGTGGCTCGGGCGCAACTGGACTACGTGGTCGGCGCCGTTCCCGCCGTGGAGCCCGTGGTGAAGCAGATGATCGAGGATCCCGGCGAGGCGCCGCCTCCCTACCGGAACGAAGCCAGCATGGAGAGCGGGGAATGAGGATCGATATAGGGAGTTCAGCCGGCATGCGTACCCTGGTCCCGTTGGTGCTGTTGCCCGTCTTCGCAACGGCCTGCGGCGCCGGATCCGCGAGCGAATCCGACGCCGGAGCCGACGCCGCCGAGCCGTACGTGAAGATCGTGAACGTCGAGGTCACCCGTGTCGCGCCGGAGGACTTCACCGCCTTCGTCCGGATCACCGGAGAGGCCGAGGCCGAAGATGACATCACGGTCAGTGCCCAGGAGGGCGGACTGCTCCTGCGGTACTACGTCGAGAAGGGACAACGCGTGGGCCGCGGTGCGCCCATCGCCAAGATCGACGACGCGATCCTCCGGGCACAGGTAGAGGAGGCCCGGGCCGGGGCGACCCTCGATCGTGAACGGTTCCTTCGCCAGAAACAGCTCTGGGAAGAGGAGAGGATCGGGAGCGAGATCACCTTCCTGCAGACCCGCTATCAGGCGGAGCAGTCGGAGGCCCGGGCCGAACTGCTGGAGTCCCGGCTGCAGCGGACCACGGTGCGGGCGCCGGTGGCCGGCATCCTCGACGACCGCTACGTGGACGCGGGCGAGATCGTGAGTCCCGGCACGCAGATCGCCCGCGTGATCGACTCGAGTCGACTCAAGATCACCGGGGGAGTTCCGGAACGGCTCGGCCCGTTCATCGAAGTGGGCGGCAAGGCCTTGATCGACTTCGACGTGAGGCCCGATCGCGAGTTCGAGGGGACGATCGCCTTCGTCGGGGCGGCCGTGGATCCCCGCAGTCGCACCTTTCCGATCGAGATCCTGATGGACAATCCCGATGGTGCCGTGAAACCCCGGATGATCGCGAACGTGCGCCTCGCGACCGAAACTCTCGAGGACGTGATCGTGGTCCCCCAGGAAGTGGTCATCCGAACGGAAGAAGGCTACCAGCTGTTCGTCGTCACCGAACGGGAGGGCGTGACCGTCGCCGAGGCCCGCACGATCCGCCTCGGACCGTCTCTCGAGAACCGTGTCGTCGTGGAGAGCGGGCTGGAGGCAGGAGATCTGATGGTCACGCGGGGACATCAACTGGTCGACGCGGGAGATCGCGTGGCGATCGTCGGAGGCGAGGGAGCGGGTCGATGAAGGAAGATCGCGGTCGAACCGGCGAGGCGACGCGGCCCGACACTTCGAAGTACAAGGAATTCTGGCTCACCTCCTTCGCGGTGGATCACCCGACCAGCGTGCTGGTGCTCATGGTGCTGATCCTCCTCGCCGGCCTCTGGTCGTACATCACTGTCCCGAAGGAGGCGACGCCGGACGTGACGGTTCCGTTCGTCGCGGTGAACACGATCTATCCCGGCGTGGCGCCCGAGGACATGGAAACGCTGATCACCCGGCCGATCGAGGAAGAGCTCAACCGGATCGCGGACATCAAGACACTCAGCTCGACTTCGGTGGAAGGAATCTCGACGATCACGGCGGAATTCCAAGCCGGGATGGACATGACCGAGGCGCTGCAGCAGGTCCGCGAGAAGGTGGACATCGCCAAGCCCGAGCTGCCGCTGGCGGCCGAGGAACCCCAGATCATCGAATTCAATTTCTCGGACTTTCCGATTCTTCAGGTGAACGTCGCGGGCGACTACAGCCTGGTCCGGCTGAAGGAAGTCGCGGAGGACCTGCGGGACGAGATCGAGCAGATTCAGTCCGTGCTCAGCGTGAACCTCTCCGGAGGGCTGGAGCGGGAAGTCAAAGTGGATGTGGATCTGTCACGGCTGAAGTATTACGGAGTCAGCTACGACGACGTGATCGATGCCATCCGCGAGGAGAACGTGACGGTCCCCGGCGGGACGATCGATGTCGGCGAGATCAAGTATCTGGTGCGGGTACCGGGGGAGTTCGAGGACACGCGGCCGATCGAGGACATCGTCGTTCTGACGCCCGGGTCGACTCCCGTCTACCTGCGCGACGTGGCCGAAGTGGACTTCGGTTTCAAGGAGCGCGAGAGTTACGCCCGCCTGAACGGGAACCCGGTGGTCACGTTGAGCGTGTCGAAGCGCACCGGTGAGAACATCATCGAGACCTCCGACGCCGTTCGAGCCGTGATCGACAGGATGCGGCCGGACTTCCCGCCCGGCACCGAGGTATCCGTCACCTCGGACAACGCCGAGTATGTGCGCGACATGGTGAGCAGCCTCGAGAACAACATCATCTCCGGGCTGATCCTGGTCGTCGCGGTGCTGCTGTTCGCCCTCGGGTTGCGGAACGCGACGTTCGTGGGCATCGCGATTCCTCTCTCGATGTTTCTCTCGTTCAGCGTCATACAGCTGCTGGGAATGACGATGAACATGGTCGTGCTGTTCTCTCTCATCCTGGCCCTCGGGATGCTCGTGGACAACGCGATCGTCGTGGTCGAGAACATCTACCGATTCCGGGAAGAAGGATTCGAAAAGAAAGAGGCCGCGAAGTTCGCCACGGCCGAGGTGGCGATGCCCGTGATCGCCGCCACGGCGACGACGCTCGCGGCATTCGCGCCGTTGCTCATCTGGCCCGGCATCGTGGGCGAGTTCATGGCCTACCTGCCCCAGACGCTCATCATCACGCTGGCTTCGTCGCTCTTCGTCGGACTCGTGATCAATCCCACCCTCTGTTCCCTGTTCATGCGGCTGAAAGGGGAAGCCGGCATGCGACTTACCCGGGAGGCTCGAATCGGCGCCTGGGGCCTCCTCGCGATCGTCCTTCTCGCGATCGGTATTCGGAACCCGGTCACGGCCGTCCTTCTCGCGCTCACGGGAGCGGCCCTCTGGTGGTTGCACGGTCGAGTTCTCGAACCTGCAGGCCGCTGGGTCCGGGAGAGTTCACTGCCGGCGACTCTGGACGCGTACGAGCGGTTGCTTCGCTGGTCGATGCGCCATCGCACGCTCATGATCGGGGGTGTCGTCGCCACTCTGCTCGCGGTGGTCGGGCTGTTCGGCGCCTTCAACCACGGGATCGAGTTTTTCCCCGAGAGCATTCCCCCGGAGACCGTGTGGGTCCAGATCGAGACTCCCACAGGAACGCGCGCAGACGTCACGGACGGTGTCACCCGGCAGGTGGAGGCCGAACTGGCGGCACTCGAGGAGTCGGCGGACTACGAATCGGTGGTCGCCACTACCGGACAGAAGGTTGGCGGATTCGGCAACCAGACGGGCACGCAGTATGCGACCGTCGCCGTGGCGCTCGTCGACTACAAGGACCGCGAATTCGATTCGTTCCAGACGCTGGAGGAGATGCGATCCTCGATCGGCAGCGGGATCGCCGGTGCCGACATCAGCGTGGACAAGCCCCAGGAGGGCCCGCCGACGGGCCTGCCGGTCAACATCGAGATCACGGGCGAGGACTTCGAGACCCTCAAGGAACTCGGCGACCGCGCCGTTCAGATCCTCTCGAACGCTCCGGTGGCGGCCCGGATGGAGGGTCTCGAGAGTGATCTCGCGGAAGCACGACCCGAGTTGACGATCGAGGTGGACCGGGAGAAGGCGAAGCTTTTTGGACTGAACACGCAGAAGATCGGCTTCACGGTGCGGAACGCGATCAACGGAACGGAGGCCTCAGAGTTCAGGGACGGGGAGGACGAATACGACATCGTCGTGCGTCTCGCCGAGCGATACCGGAACGATCTCAACTCGTTGGCCGATCTGACCGTTCAGACGGAGGCCGGGGTACAGGTTCCGCTGCCCGCGGTCGCGACCTGGCGCGTGGAGGAGAGTTACAGCGGCATCAACCGTAAGGACCTCGACCGTGTCGTGACGATTTCCGCCGACGTCAGGGCAGGGAACAACGCCAACGCCGTGCTCGCCGAAGTGCAGGAAACACTGGGACCGTTCCAGGAAGAATTGCCCGCGGGATACCGCCTCACATACACGGGTCAGCAGCAGGAGCAGCAGGAGTCGGAGACGTTCCTGGCCGGCGCCTTTCTCCTGGCGCTCTTCCTGATCGGCATGATCCTCGTCTCTCAGTTCGACTCGGTGCTGAAACCGGTGCTGATTCTGGGCACCGTGGTCCTGTCGACGATCGGCGTGCTGATCGGCCTCCTCGTATTCCGGATGCCGTTCGGAGTGATCATGTCGGGGGTCGGCGTGATCAGCCTGGCCGGGATCGTGGTCAACAACGCGATCGTGCTCGTGGACTACATCGACATTCTGCGAACCCGGGACGGAGTCGATGAACGGGAGTCGCTGATTCAGGGTGGACTCACCCGGTTCCGTCCGGTGACACTCACGGCAATCACCACGGTCATGGGCCTCGTTCCCCTCGCGATCGGTCTCAATTTCGATTTCGAAGGGCTCTATTCCCGCCTGCGTCCGGACCTCTACTGGGGCGGCGAACAGGCAGCCTGGTGGGGGCCGATGGCGATCGCGGTGATCGCGGGATTGACCTTCGCGACCTTCCTCACTCTGGTGGTTCTACCCGTTCTTCATTCCGTGCTCGATGATTTCAAGCAATTCATGAGCATACATTTACGAAAATCGCCTGAGACGGAGAATGAGAGAATTTCTCCTCGGACTCCGGGCCGGACGGCGGTTGCCGGAAGTTCGCTGGGGGGAGACGAGCCGGAGCCCGGGAGAGAGCTGGTGACGACCGGGTGATCCTCCCGTGACGGTGCAACGCCATATTCCCTGCGAGAGGGGACCATCGGACGGCGGCGGGTCAGGAACAAAATGGGGGGCCGCCCCGCCGCCCAGGATGGTCCTCGCTCACATCTCGGTGTCTACGTCGATGTTGCGGGCGTATCGGCGCGGGCAGAGATTCGGCGCATGAACGACTGGAGCGTGCTGCGTATCCGCGGCGACCGGGGAGCGCCTACGCTGGGAGCCGTGCAGTTCATCGGCTGCATCCAGGAGGTCCGACCCGTGCTCGGCGAGATCCGGTGGCACTTTCGCTGGGAACCGGTTCGACAGAACTCCGAATACGACGGACTGCGGATCGAGGCGCCCTTCGGCTCACCGGCACAGCAGCACATCACTCAGGCGTTCGAAGGCCGGATTCCGCCCCCGGACACCGTGATTGCCGAGCCGCTGAGTCCGGACGTCGACCTCGATCCGATCCAGTCGGAAGCCGAGATGGAAATCTGCCTCGACATGCTGTGCCGGTTCTCGGAATTCGTCCTCGAACTGCGCAAACGGAATTCGGGCATTCAGGCGCGGCAGATCCAGGGCCTGACACCGGGCGCTCTTCTCACTTTCGTCACGGGCGATCGCAGGCATCTCGAGCGTGCCCTCGAGGATTCGGGGATCGGAAGTCTACCTGCCGTTCCGTTCAGCCGGTTCATGTCGGAGCTGAATGCCGCGCCTCTCTCCTATCGGATACCGCCTCGCTCCCGGAAGGAGGCAGTGGATACCGCCCGCATCCACCACCTGACCGGGTGCACCTTCGCGTCCGGGTTCTATCCAATCGCGAAGGCACCGTGACGCTCCGCCGGTCCCTCGCACTCCTGCTGCTCAGCCTCGTCGCGCTCGTGGCGAGCGTAGTCTCGTACCGGTCCGGCGCGATGCCGGGTGGTGGCTCGAGCCCTGTCCGGACGGCGTCCGGTGTGCAACCCGCACCGCTCGAGTTGGGGCCGTCGGACTGGCTGGCCATACCGGCACCCGATGGCCCCTTCTTCACTACTCTCGAAGGCGAGCCTGCACGCCTGAGCGACTACCGGGGTCGGGTGGTCCTGCTGAATTTCTGGGGCACCTGGTGTCCGCCCTGCCGGGTGGAGATCCCGCACCTGGTGCGCGCCCAGGCGAAGCTCGAGGCGCTGGGCGCGACGATCATCGCCCCCGCGGTGGGCTCCGGTGCACCAGAGGAGATCCTCGCGTTCGCAGGGGAGGCCGGCATCAACTATCCGATATGGATTGTCAGCGATGCGGTCGCGGCAGGAAAGTTCGGGGCGCCCGGCTATCCGTTCACCATGCTGATCGGTCCGGACGGAGTGATCCGCAG
The DNA here is from genome assembly GCA_037382625.1 of Gemmatimonadota bacterium. Classification (GTDB taxonomy): domain Bacteria; phylum Gemmatimonadota; class Gemmatimonadetes; order Palauibacterales; family Palauibacteraceae; genus Carthagonibacter. The sequence continues at coordinate 6,161 of JARRPS010000074.1, forward strand.
GACGTACATCGGGCCGCAGACGGAGGAGATCCTGCTGCGCGATGCGGAGGAACTGCTGTCGGTCGAGGAGGCGCCGCCCGCTGCAGGCTGATCCGCCGGAACCGCCCGCGGTTCAGAGTCCGACCGTAACATCCTCGAGCGCCGGATCCGCCGCGGCTCCCTGCCCCCCCGGCTTCGGATCGAGCAGCTGGCCCCGGTAGAGTCGCGCGTACAGACCATCGGCCGCGGCAAGCTCTCCATGGCGTCCCTGCTCGAGAATCTCGCCCCCGTCGACGACCAGAACCCGGTCCGCCCGCTGGACGGTCCGGAGTCGGTGCGCGATGATCAGCGTGGTCCGGCCCCTCATCGCGCTTTCGAGCGCCTGTTCGACCAGTCGCTCGCTCTCGGTGTCCAGGCTGCTGGTGGCTTCGTCGAGGATCAGGATCTCGGGCTCCTTCAGAAAGATCCGCGCGATGGCGATCCGCTGCCGCTGGCCGCCCGAGTGCCTGCTCCCCCGTTCACCGACCTGCGTGTCGTAACCTTCGTCGAGGCGCTCGATGAACTCGTGCGCGTGGGCCAGTCGGGCAGCGCGCTCGATCTCGGCCGGGGTGGCTTCGGGCTTCCCGTATGCGATGTTCGCCGCCACGGTGTCGGCGAAGAGAAGGGGGTCCTGCGGCACGATGCCGACGGCCGTGCGGAGCTCGATGAGCGGGATGCGCCGGAGATCCGTTCCTCTGAGCGTGATGTGGCCCTGCGTCGGGTCCCAGAACCTGGGAACCAGCGATGCGATAGTCGTCTTTCCGGCGCCGCTGGGCCCGACGAGGGCCACGGCTTCTCCGGGTTTCACCTCCACGCTGAGTCCCCTCAGGATCCACGGCTCCTCCTGCCCGTACCGGAACCACACATCGTGAAAAGCCAGCCCGCCCGGGTTGCTCGAGGGAGGAAGGGCCTCGGAGTGGCGGGGCTCCATGATCTCCGGCTCCGTGTCCATGAGATCGAAGACGCGCTGCGCCGCTCCCATCGCCTCCTGGTAGCCGGACCAGAGGGAAGCCAGAGCGGTGATCGCGGCCGCCACCGTGACCGCGTACAGCAGGAAGGAAACGAGTTCGCCCGCGGTAATCTCCTGCGCGAGTACGAGGCGTCCGCCCTCCCAGAGCACGACAGCGACACCTCCGAAGGCAATGAACGTCACGAGCCCGAAGAACACCCCGCGCACGAGAGACCGGCCCACGGCTTCCCGCAGGGCGGCCTGGATCCGCGATCCGTAGCGTTGTTCCTCCCAGCCTTCCCGCACGAAACTCTGAACGACGGGAATCTGGGTAAGCGCTTCCTCGGCTGCCGCGTTCGCCTGGGCCAGACGGTCCTGTACCTTCGTGCTCTGTTTGCGCAGGACCTGTCCGAAGGCGTAGGCACTGAGCACGACGATCGGCGCGACGGTCACCGTGGTGAGCATCAGCCGGGAGTGCAGGACTGCCAGAAGCGCGAGACCCCCGAACAGGAAGAGCACCTGCCGGAAGAACTCGGCCACCTGGTGGCTGAGCACGGTGCCGAGTGTCGAGCAATCGGACGCCAGGCGGGCCGTGGGCTCGCCCGAGTTCCGGTTCGTGTAAAACCCGGGCGAGAGCGTCAGCAGGTGGGAGTAGAGATCGGTCCTCAGCCCGGCGACGACTCGTTCCGCCGTGGCGCCGAGCAGAAACACCTGGATGAAATTCAGGATCGCCTGGATGCCGAAAAGCCCGATCAGGAAGATCGCGACCCGGTTGAGCATCTCCGGGTCCCGCACCTCGAAAGCGGCGTCCATGAGGTAGCGGACCACCAGGGGAAAGGCGAGCCCGATCGCCGCGCTCGCGACGAGCGCGACGGCGGCGATCGCCAGGGCGTACCGATGAGCGCGAAGGCGCGGTATCAGTCGCCGGAGAGGAGACACCGGACGCGTGAGGATACTGCTCGAGTCGATCATCTTCCCCTGGTTTCAGGCATGGCCGAATTCGTGGCGATCTTCGACCCCGCCGTCTATCTTCCGGCACATGGTGACGGGAACCTAATTCC
>JARRPS010000075.1:0-11092 GCA_037382625.1 Gemmatimonadota bacterium
GTGACGTTCGTCACGGTCAGGCCGGAGATCATCCCGAGCGCCGAATGGAACACGCCGTCCGGCGTCTTCACGTAGCATTCCATCACGTAGTCACCGGGCTCGAGGTTCAACGTGACGTCCTCCGCCCGGCCGGGGGACAGAAGACCCGGTCCGCCCGAGAAGACCATCTGTCCGAACCACTCGGGAATCAGGCTCACGAGCGTCTCCAGGGCAGAAGAGAGCTCGACCTCGCCCTTGTAGTACGGATCCATGGCTACGCCGAATGCTCCCGCCGCGACGTCGTTGATGTAGTCGTCCACCGTCTTGCCATCCGGGAGGCGGGAGAGCGACATGAAATGCTCCTGTGCGCCCAGATTCCGGAATCGGAACGTCGTCCAGCCGGAGGCGATCTCCGCCGGGGCCTCGAACGCGAAGTCACGGGCCGCGACCTCGATCACAGGAGGCGCGTTCTCGACATCGGACGCGACGTCAGCCTCCGACCGGACCTCCGAACTTTCCGACTGTGCACCACCGTCTCCGGCGCACGCTGCGAACGCAGGCAGCGCCAGAAGCCATACGCAAGCGAATGAGCGACTCAACCGCATAAGTCCTCCCTGAAGTGAAAATTCTCCCCAATGGTACGAAGTACGCTATTTGGAAGGTGCGCCACAGGAAAGGGTGCCAGCTTCCACGACTGGTGCGATTCGCGGATTTCGAGTATCCCTTGGCACGCGCCGTTCACGGCGCATGCCTGTGTCGGCCTACCGTGGTCTGGCCTCGAGTCCAGCTCGGTCGAAGGCGGCCGGCTGACTCCTGACCCGATCCTGGAGATCCGATGACGCTTCGCCCACTCGCCGCCTGGATGGCGGCGCTGCTCCTCTGCGCACCTCACTCTGCGGCCCAGGAACCGCGGCATCCGCTGGACCCCCTGAGCTGGCAGGAACACTGGACGGTGCTCGAGGTCCTGGCCGAGTCGGGCCACCTCGACGACGCAACCGAGTTCTCCCGAATTCAGTTGCAGGAACCTGACAAGTCGAGTGTCTGGGCCTGGGAGACCGGGGATGCCATCTCGCGATCGGCATTCGCGGTCGTGCGACAGGGCTCCCGCACCCATGAAGCGATCATCGACGTCTCGGGCCGGCGTCTGACCTCCTGGACCGAACTGTCAGGCGCTCAGCCGATGTGGCTGGAGCGGGAATTCGGGTCGGGTGCCGCGAAGGTCAAGGATCACCCCGACTTCATCGCGGCGATGGAGCGTCGAGGCATTACCGATCTGACCTTCATCGACTGCATCGCGATTCCGCCCGGCTACTTCGGCACGGCCGAGCAGCAGGGAAGAAGGGTAGCGTACGTCTACTGCACCGACCCGCGCGGCGTGCGGAACACGTGGACGCGTTCGATCGGCGGACTGACCGTCGTGGTCGATATGGAGGACGGAAGCGTGCTCCGGGTGGTCGACGAGGGAGTGGTTCCGGTGCCGGAGACGCTGGCCGAGTACGATCGCGCCTCGCTCGGTCCGCCGCGTGAGGTCAAAGGCCCCGTTCACGTGAGTCAGCCGCTCGGCCCCGGCTTCACGCTCGATGGCCATCAGGTGGAATGGCAGAACTGGAGCTTTCACGTCCGTCCGGATTCACGGGTCGGCATGGTGATCTCCACCGTCCGCTATCGGGACGGAGAACGGAACCGCCCGGTCCTGTACGAGAGCAGCCTGTCGGAGATCTTCGTGCCCTACATGGATCCGTCCTTCGCCTGGCACTCGCGGAACTTCATCGACGCCGGCGAGTTCGCCGCCGGGGGACTGACGAAGCCGCTGCTTCCGGGTCGTGACTGTCCGGACCACGCCGTGTATTTCGACCACGTCGTGGCCGGAGATGATGGTCGACCCGCGGACCGTCCCAACATGATCTGCGTGTTCGAACGCGTGGCGGGTGACGTCTCCTGGAGACACGTCGGAACCCCGGCGGCGAGCCGCCCGAAGCGCGACCTCGTGGTTCGAATGGCGGCCGTGCTGGGCAACTACGACTACCTGTTCGACTGGGTGTTCGCGCAGAACGGATCGATCCGCATCGGGGTCGGGGCCACGGGAATCGCCGAGGTGAAGACGGCGATCGAGGCGGATGCGACGGCTCCGAAGGCCGGCGAGGTCCGTGCCGATGCCAACGGCCGGTTCGTCGCGCCGCACATCGTGGCGGTCAACCACGACCACTATTTCAGCTTCCGCATCGACCTCGACGTCGATGGTCCGCGAAACGACTTCCTGATCGACCGACTGCGGTCCGAGACGCTTCCCGACGACAATCCGCGTCGCAGCGTGTGGGTCGTGGACGAGACCCTGGCGCAGTCCGAGAGCCAGGCGAAGCTGACGATCGACTACGACAGGCCGGCCATCTGGCGCGTCGCGAGCGAATCGGCCACCAATCACGTGGGCTACCGCACGAGCTACCAGCTGATGCCGGGGATGAACGGAAACACGCTGCTGGCGGCGGAGGACTACCCGCGTCGTCGCGCCGGATTCATCGATCACCACCTGTGGGTCACCCCGTATTCACCCGTTGAGCGCTACGCGGCGGGCGACTATCCGACGCTCAGCGAGCCGGGCATGGGACTCCCCGCGTGGACCGCCGCCGACCGGTCGATCTCCGATACCGACATCGTCCTCTGGCACACGATCGGGATGCACCACGTGGTTCGGGCCGAAGACTGGCCGATCATGCCCGTCCTGTGGCACTGGTTCGAGCTGCGGCCGTTCGACTTCTTCGACGGAAACCCGGCGATGGACCTGCCGGAGACGCCCTAGGCACGGGCTGGGGAGAGGGCCGGGGCGTCGAAGGAGTCGCCCCGACCCTCGTCGAGCATTCAGTCCGAGAGCTGTTGAAGCAGGTACACGGTCGTCAGGGCTGACGTCGTGGCCGCCTGCCGCAGATTCGCTCCGGCCGAATGCCCGCCCTCGGTGTTCTCGTAGTAGAGCACCGGGTGACCCTGCTCCTCCATGCGGGCCACCATCTTCCGCGGGTGCCCGGGGTGGACACGGTCGTCCCGCGTGTTCGTCCAGAAGAAGATCTCCGGGTATTCGGCGTCCGGCCTCACGTTCTGGTAGGGTGAATACTGCTCGATCACGGCCCGCGCTTCCGGGTCGTCGGGGTTCCCGTATTCGGCCATCCAGCTCGCCCCGGCCAGCAGCTTGTGATAGCGGAGCATGTCCAGCAGCGGGACCGCGCAGACGACGGCTCCGAACAGATCGGGCCGCTGCATGGCCACAGCACCGACCAGGAGTCCGCCGTTGCTTCCGCCGGAGATCCCCAGGTGCTCGGGTCGGGTGATTCCGCTGGCCACCAGGTCTTCGGCCACGGCGATGAAATCGTCGAACGCGCGCTGCCGGTTCTCCAGCAGGGCCGCCTCGTGCCAGCTGGGGCCGAACTCTCCGCCACCCCGGATGTTGGCCAGAACGTAGACACCGCCCCGCTCGAGCCAGGCAATCGTGCCCGGGCTCGCGTAGGACGGCGTGAGGGAGACCTCGAATCCACCGTAGCCGTACATCAGAGTCGGCGCGTTGCCGTCCATGGCGAGATCTGCCGGGCGCACCACGAAGTAGGGGATACGCTCGCCGTCCGCGCTCGTGGCGAACCGTTGTTCCGTAACGAACTCTGAGGCGTCGAACCGATCCGGGAGCGACTTGATGACGCGCGGGCTGGTACCCTCACGCAGGAGATAGAGTCGGTCGGGGACGGTGAAACTCTCGAAGTTCACCATGACGACGTCGCTGAACGGATCCGCCGAGGTGACGGACAGGGAGCCGTTCGCCGGCAACTCCACAGGATCCAGCTGCCAGCCCGCATCCGAGCGGGTCAGCCGCAGCAGCGATCCGGTCACTTCCTCGAGGATACTGAGGTAGGCCACGCCGTCGCTCTCCGAAACGCCCCGGATCGACATGCGGTCGGTCGGCGCCAGAACGAGCTCGACGTCGGCCGGCGCGCCGGTCCGCACCGATTCGGTCAGGCCGACCGAGACCAGGCTTCCGACCGGAAATGTCTCGTCGTTCACCGTCCAGTCGGATCGGAGCAGGACCAGCAGCCGATCGCCGATCTGTCCGCGGAGACTGGCATCTTCCTGCAGCGGAACCCGGGTCGTCTCGTAGTCGTCGTCGAGGAGATAGAGCTCCGTTCGAAAGAAGGCCGGTGTCGCCTGCACGAACCGGGTGCTCCGTCCCGGTTCCCGGGAGACGAACCCGCTGATGCTCACGTAACTGGAGTCCGTATCCGCGATCTGACGGGCATCGGCGAGCTCGCTGCCGCGTTCCCAGATGCGGACGGTCCGTGGATAGCCGGACGAAGTCAGCGATCCCTCCCCGAAGTCCGTGCCCACGAACAGGGTGTTCTCGTCGAGCCACGACACGTTCGACTTCGCCTCGGGCACTACGAAACCGTCCTCGACGAAATCCTTCTTCTCGGCGTCGAACTCCCTGACGACCACCGCGTCCCCGCCCCCGCGAGAGAGCCTGACGAGGCACCGGCGGTACTCGGGAGGCAGACAGCTTCGACCCTTGTAGACCCAGTTCTCGAGTTCGGCCCCGGCGAGCGAGTCCACGTCCAGCACGGTCTCCCAGGCGGGATCGTCGGTCGCGTACGACGCGAGGCTCGTGCGACGCCACACTCCGCGCACGTTCTCCTCGTCCTGCCAGAAGTTGTGCACGTGACCGCCGAAGTAGCTTCCGTACGGGATCCGGTCGGACGCTTCGAAGATGGTCAGCGCTTCGGCGTAGAGATCTTCGTAGCGGGGATCGCCCTGAAGACGGGCCAGCGATCGCTCGTTCCGATCGGCGACCCACGCGAGCGCCTCCTCGCCGTCGATCTCCTCCAGCCAGATGTAGGGGTCCTCCGCCGATCCGGCGTCGCCGGTAGCCGGCGCCGATCCGTCGGCGCAAGCTGCCGCGGCAATCGAGACGATCAGCAGGAGTGCGGCCGCTACCGAGGCTTCAGAGCTCCGGGTCACCCAACGCCTTCGCAGCATCATTCCTCCCAGTCCTGTCCGATGAACGGCTGGTACAGCGTGTCTGCACTCTAACACCTCCCAGGCCGATAGAGATGAATGCGCGGCCGGAGCATCGGTGCGCGCAGGCGAGCACGCCGCACGACATTCGCGTGAGGTGAGTGGATTCGGTAAATTGTGGATTAGAATAGGTAGCGAAACTCCGGCCTTTCGGGGCACGGGGTCCGCCGGCTTGAAGTTGATCTCCGTCTCTCCTCCCTCGACGGTCTTCTCCTCCGAATCGACAGGGACTCGCGCTCCAGGCTCCGTCCGGTCGGGAGATGGGTACTGCGCTGGCGCGGCACTCGGGGAGGAGGTTCGAAATGAGCACGGCGACGGTCGACCGACGGCTCGAAGCGCGGTTGCGGGCCCAGCGCGAGCATATGGTGGAGCGGCACCTCCTGGCCCGGGGCATCCGGGATGCGGCCGTTCTCGAATCGATGCGCGAGGTGCCGCGGGAGGAGTTCGTTCCGCACGATCTCGTCGAATACGCCTACCAGGACTCTCCCCTCCCCATCGATGAGCAACAGACGATTTCTCAGCCCTATATCGTGGCCCTGATGGCGGAGGCCCTCCAACTGGGCCCTGAGGACCGGGTTCTCGAAGTGGGAGCGGGATCCGGGTACGCCGCGGCGGTGCTGAGCCGCGTCGCCGCCGAAGTCTATACGATCGAGTGGCACGAGAGCCTCGCGACGTCCGCCGCGGAGCGCTGCCACCGACTCGACTACTCGAATGTTCACGTCAGGCACGGGGACGGGACGCTCGGCTGGCCGGACGAGGCGCCGTTCGATGCGATCGCGGTAGCGGCGGGGGGGCCCGACGTCCCGGGTTCGTTGCTGGATCAGCTCGCGGTCGGAGGCCGGCTCGTGATACCGGTGGGCCCGACGCCGCGTCTGCAGACATTGGTTCGCATCCGGCGAGAGCCGGAGGGGTTCGCGCGGGAGGATCTCGGGCCCGTCGCCTTCGTGCCGCTCGTGGGGGCCGAAGGGTGGAGTGAGACCGGTCCGACGACGACGGCTCCCGCTCGACCGCGGCGCCCTGTGTCGAGGATGCCGTCCCGCCAGACGATCGCCGATGTCGTACGAGGTGCCGCGGAACCGTTCGAGGGGATCGGGGAGGCGAATCTCGAAGGCCTTCTGCGGCGAATCGGCGACGCGCGGGTCGTGTGTCTCGGAGAAGCAAGCCACGGCACGGCGGAATTCTACGACATGCGTACCCGCATCACCTCGGAGCTCGTGGAGCGGAAGGGATTCACGATCGTCGCGGTCGAAGCCGACTGGCCCGACGCTCGCCAGATCGACGGATGGGTGCGCGGGGCACGGCTCGAGCCGGAGCGAGAGCCTCCCTTCCAGAGATTCCCGACCTGGATGTGGGCGAACGAACAGGTGCTGAGGCTGGTCCGATGGCTACGCGAGTACAACGCGGCTCATGCGGAGCCCGAACGGACCGTTGGATTCTACGGACTGGATCTGTACAGCCTCTACAATTCGATCGATTCGGTCGTTCGATACCTGGACGATGTCGACCCGGAGGCGGCGCGGGTGGCACGCCAGCGCTACGGCTGCCTCTCTCCCTGGCAGGGGGATCCGGCCGCCTACGGTGCGGCGGCGGTCAGCGGGCAGTACGAGGCCTGCGAGCAGGACGTGGTGCGGATGCTGCGCGATCTGCTCGAGAAGCGATTCGAATATGGCGAGAAGGATGGCGACAGGTTTCTCGACGCGGCGCAGAACGCGCGCCTGATCACGAACGCTGAGCGCTACTACCGGACGATGTACAGAGGCGGTCGCGCCTCCTGGAACCTGCGAGATGGGCACATGTTCGCGACGCTCGAGACGCTGCTCCGGCATCGGGGGCCCGAGGCGCGCGCCGTGGTGTGGGCCCACAACTCGCACCTCGGCGATGCCAGGGCGACCGAAATGGGGGCCGGAGGCCAGCTGAACGTCGGAGAACTGTGCCGGAAGCGATTCGGGAAAGACGCTTACCTGCTGGGCTTCGGCACCGATCGCGGGACGGTCGCTGCGTCCAGCGACTGGGACGGGCCGATGGAGATCATGCGCGTACGTCCCTCCCATGCGCAGAGCTACGAGCGAGTCTGCCTCGACAGCGAGATTCCGTCCTTTCTCCTTCCGCTGCGCGAGGAAGACGCAGACGGGGCGCGTGCGCAGTTGATTCCGGAGCGGCTCGAACGGGCGATTGGAGTCATATACCGGCCCGAAACGGAGATTCAGAGCCACTATTTCTACGCGAGCCTGCCACGGCAGTTCGACGAATATGCGTGGTTCGGGGAGACGCGCGCCGTGAATCCGCTCGCCGGGGTCGAGAGGCAGGGGCGCGACCTGCCCGAGACTTTTCCGTTCGGGCTCTGACGGGGCGGGGGCTTCGCCTTAGAACAGCCGCCAGACCGATTCGGGCGGCTTGCCCGACTTGAAGCGCTCGTACCTCCGGCAGAGAGGCAGCAGGAGCAGCAAGCCGATCGCCCAGATCATGTACATCACGCCGAATCCGGTCCCGTCCCGGAAGGGGAGCCCGAGCAGCAGGTAAAGCCAGATGTGGAGGATGTAGAAGAAGAGCGCCGTCCGCCCGAAAGTCAGCAGCCAGCCGCCGTAACGTTCGATCAGCGGCGTCATTCGCTCGAACATCCCGATCAGGAGCAGGTTCGAACCGATCGCGAAAGCGAGAAAGACGATGCTCGGCGGGTACTTGGTCATGTTGAGGAAGTCCATCGCGCCCGATCCGTCCCAGGGATGCGTGTTACCGAATCCGCCCGCGAAGCGAAGCACGAGGAAGAGCGCCACGAGGGCCAGGCCGCCAACCGGGACCCAGCGAAGGGCCTTCCGCCGATCGGCCGACAGGGCCTTCCCGATCGCGGCGCCGACCAGCGCGGCCCCGAGCCAGGGAACGAACGGGTACATCACGAGGAGGATCCCCGTCTGTCAGGGGATGAAGGTGAGCCGCAGGGCCGGGGAGAAGGGAACGCGCACCATCTCGGGTGGTGGCTCCACCGCCTGCGAGAGCAAGAACATGGCTACACCCGCGATGACCAGGAACCTCCGCGGTAACGTCTCCAAAAGGCCGACGGCGATCAGCGTTTCCCGGGCTCTCCGGCCATGTTGGGCGCGAAGTACCAGGCATCGGGACTCGGCACCAGCGACCCGATGATCCACGCCGGATTCTCGATCACCTGTTGCACGAGCAGCAGCACCACCCCTCGAACGACGAAGTGACGCGCGATTCGAGCCTCGGACCATCCCCGCTCGCGGCGCGAGTCCGCGAACAGCACGACTCCCGCACCCATCAGGAGGAAGAATCCCGGGGCACAGAGATGCGTGACGTGGCGGGTCAGGAAGGAGAGCCAGTCGGGGTGCTGCGGAAGCGGCAAGCCCCAGAACTCGCTCGGGTGGTGCTTGGCCACGAAGAAGGCGGCGTGATCGATCGCCATCAGGACCATGATCAGGCCCCGTTGAGCGTCCAGGGAGAGGATGCGCCCGCTCCTCACCGGCTCGACCTGCGCGTGCGGCATGCGCCTCCTCCCGCTGGTCCGTTGACGAAAACCACGGACCGTCTCTTGCTGTCTTAATTGGGCTACACGGTAAGTCCGATCGGTGACACGTGGGAAGCCCGGGACGCCGGAACGAGGGGACGAGTGTGGTAGTTTCCTCAACGACAAGCAGTTCCGCCTGCAGCCGTTCGGTTGACCGGCAGGGTCTCACGGTCCCTGTGCTCACGGGAGTCGAGCCATTCTGGAGGACGTCATGAGACAGATTCTCTCAATTGTGTCCGTGGCGGCCGCCACGGCCCTGGGACTGATCGTGCTGCCGGGTCGGGCCGCCGCCCAGCAGGCCGCGCTGGAAGTCCCGATTCCGTTCACGCAACACGTGCTCGAGAACGGGCTCACCCTGCTGGTCCACGAAGACCACAAGGCTCCGATCGTGGCCGTCAACGTCTGGTATCACGTCGGTTCGAAGAACGAACCGGAGGGCCGCACCGGATTCGCGCACCTGTTCGAGCACCTGATGTTCAACGGAAGCGAGCACGTCGATACGGACTACTTCGAGGTACTGGAGCCGCTGGGCGCCACGGACCTGAACGGCACCACGAACCAGGACCGTACGAACTACTTCCAGAATGTCCCGACGTCGGCCCTCGATCTCGCTCTGTGGATGGAGTCGGATCGGATGGGCCATCTCCTCGGCGCGATCGATCAGGCGAAGCTGGACGAGCAGCGGGGCGTCGTGCAGAACGAGAAGCGCCAGGGAGAGAACCAGCCGTACGGCAAGGTATGGACGGAGATCTATCACAGCAGTTACCCCGCCGGTCACCCCTATCGGCACACCGTCATCGGGTCGATGGAGGATCTCGATGCGGCCAGTCTCGAAGACGTCCAGGCGTGGTTCAAGACCTACTATGGCCCGCAGAACGCGGTTCTGGTCGTGGCGGGCGATGTCGAGGTGGAGACCGCGATCCGGAAAGTGGAGACCTATTTCGGGGACATTCCGCCGGGTCCGCCGATCGCCCGACACACCGAGTGGATCGCGCCCCGTAGAGGCGAGCACCGACATTGGATGCAGGACCGGGTGCCCCACGCCCGCGTCTACCTGGTCTGGAACGTTCCGGAATGGAAGTCGGAGGCGTATACGGACCTCGACCTCGCGGCGAGCGTCCTGTCGTGGGGCAAGAACTCGCGTCTCTACCGTCGGCTCGTGTACGAAGACCAGGTCGCCACGAACGCATCGGCCTACGTGAGCGGTCGTGAGATCGGGAGTCAGTTCGTCATCTCGGCTACGGTCCAGCCCGATGCCGACCTCGAGACGGTCGAGGCGACGCTGCGCGAAGAGCTGAGTCGATTTCTGGCCGAAGGTCCCACGGAAGAGGAGCTGGAGCGCGTGAAGACGCTCGAGCGGGCGTCCTTTCTGCGCGGGATCGAGAGGATCGGCGGATTCGGCGGAAAGTCGGACCGCCTGGCTCAGGGAGCGGTCTACGCCGGCGACCCGGCCTTCTACCTGAAGCAGAACGGGCGGATCGAATCGGCGACGACCGATCGCGTGCGGGAAACCGCGCGTGAGTGGTTGTCGGACGGAGTATTCGTTCTCGAGGTGCACCCGTTCCCGGAGTTGACGGCTTCGGCGACGGGCGCCGACAGGTCCTCGATGCCGGCCGTGAGTGCGCCTCCCGTGCCGCATTTTCCTGAAGTGCAGCGAACCACGCTGGACAACGGTCTGGAGGTCGTCCTCGCCGAACGCAGTGACCTGCCGCTCGTGCGGATGCAGCTGCTCGTAGACGCCGGCTTCGCGGCGGATCCGCCCTCGCGGCCCGGTCTGGCCAGCATGACGGCTGCGATGCTCGACGAGGGCACGGAGAGTCGCGACGCCCTGGAGATCGCCGAGCAACTCGACCTCCTGGGCGCCTCGATCGGCAGCGGCGCGAACCTGGACCTGAACACGGTTTCGCTGTCCGCGCTCAAGGAGACCCTGGAGCCGTCACTGGAACTGTTCGCGGATGTGATCCGTCACCCTGCCTTCTCGCAGTCCGATCTCGATCGACTTCGAAAGCAGCGCCTGTCGCAGATTCAGCAGGAGAAGGCTCAGCCCCTGGGAATGGCGATGCGCGTGCTTCCGCCGCTCCTGTACGGGGGCGGGCATGCCTATTCGCAGCCGCTGACGGGCAGCGGGACCGTCGCATCCGTCGAGTCGATGGACCGCCGCGACCTTCAGAGATTCCACGAAGCGTGGTACACTCCCAACAACGCGACGCTCGTCGTCGCGGGCGACGTGAGTCTGCGAGAGATCACGTCGCTGCTCGAGCGGAGCTTTGCGGACTGGCGGGCGAACGAAGTTCCGGGGAAGAACCTCACGAACGTTCCGGTCGCCTCGGGCGCCCGCGTGTACATCGTGGACAAGCCGGGTGCCCCTCAGTCGATGATCATGGCCGCTCAGTTGATCCCTGCGACCGCCAATCCCGATGAGATCGCCTTCGAGGCGATGAATACGGTCCTCGGCGGGGCGTTCATCTCACGGATCAACATGAATCTCCGCGAGGACAAGCACTGGTCGTACGGTGCGCGCACCTTCGCCTGGGACGCCGCGGGACA
>JARRPS010000076.1:0-10883 GCA_037382625.1 Gemmatimonadota bacterium
CCGGAGCACCTTACGTACGTCGTCAACGAGAAATACGCGCGGCGCCTGCAACACAACGATGCCGGCGCCGCGCTCGTTCCGCTCGACCTCGAGCTGGAGGCGAATGGAACGACCCTGATACGGGTGGACAATCCGGAGCTGGCGTTCAGCCGGTTGATCGCCCTCTTCCTGCCGACGGAGGGTCCGACTCCCGGTGTGCATCCCACGGCGGTGCTGGGACAGGGAACGGTTCTCGGGGCCGATGTCTCGATCTCTGCTCATGTGACGATCGGCCGCGATTGCCGGATCGGCGCTCGTTGCGAGATCGGACCGGGCGTCCATATCGGATCGGGTGTCCAGATCGGTGACGACTGCTCGATCGGAGCCAGTTGCACCTTGCTGGAAGGCTCCGTCATCAGAGACCGCGTTCGTCTTCATCCGGGTGTCCGCCTTTCGGTCGATGGCTTCGGCTATGCCGCGGGCCCAGATGGGCCCGTCAAGATCCCGCAGGTCGGCCGCTGTGTGATCGGTGACGACGTCGAGATCGGGGCGAACAGCACCATCGACCGGGGCTCCCTCGGGGATACGAGTGTCGGAGCTGGCACGAAGATCGACAATCTCGTGCATATCGGTCACAACTGCCGCATCGGACGAAACTGTTTCATCGTCGCTCAGGTGGGGATCGCCGGGAGCAGTATCGTCGAAGACGGGGCACGTCTTGCCGGACAGGTCGGCCTGGCCGGCCACCTTACAGTCGGAGCGGGCGCTTCGGTGGGAGCGCAGTCCGGCGTGATGACAGACATCCCGGCCGGGGAGATCTGGTCGGGCTACCCGGCCCGGCCTCATCGCATGTGGCTTCGTGCGACGTCGTACTTCTACCGGCTTCCTGATCTCGCGCGCCGGATCGAAGCCCTTGGCCGGTCCTCCGGGGAGGATTCCCGTTGAACGATCCCAGGAGGGAAGACGAGGTGCAGCACACCCTCGCGTCTCCCTTCACGGAGCAGGGGACCGGATTGCACAGCGGTCACCCGGCCCATGCCGAGGTTCTGCCGGCCGAGCCCGACACGGGAATCGTCTTTCGGCGACTCGACCTGAAGGGCGAACCCACGATCCCCGCCAATGTCGAGCTGGTCTCCGGCGTTGAGTGGGAGACCGTTCTGGGGCCGCCCGATGCTTCCGTGCGAACGGTGGAGCACCTTCTAGCGGCTCTCGCCGCGCATCGAATCGACAACGCGGAAATCCGACTGCAGGGATCCGAACCACCGGCCCTGGACGGAAGCAGCGCCCGCTGGTGTGAGGCGATCCAAGCCTCGGGCACCGTCGAGCAGAATGCTCCGGCTCGAACGATCGAGGTTCGCGAGGCGTTCAGCCTCGAGGATGGAGCATCCCGTTACGCGGTCGCGCCCTACGACGGATACCGGGTGAGCGCCGGGATCGAGTTCGATCACCCCGTCATCAAGCGCCAATATGCCTCGGCCGAGATCGTGGAGGACGAGTTCTGCCGGAGCGTGGCCCCGGCCCGGACCTTCGGTCTGCAGAGCTGGGCCAAGGCGTTGCACGCGCGAGGCCTGGCTCTTGGCGCGGATTTCGAAAACACCATCGCCCTGACGGAGGAGGGGATCGCGGATGGCATCGAGCTGCGGTTTCCTGATGAGTTCGTGCGGCACAAGATCATCGATGTCGTGGGAGATCTGGCGCTGGCCGGAACCCGGATTCGGGCCCACGTGATCGCCGAGCGTCCGAGCCACCGGGGAAACGTGCTGCTCGCGCGACGGCTTCGACGCCTCCAATTCCGGCCCGCTGACGGCACCCCGGTGCTGGAGGCGGATCGAATCTTCGATTTTCTCCCGCACCGGTATCCGTTCCTTCTGGTAGACAGGATCCTCGAGTTCGAGCCGGCGCGGCGGATCCTCGGACTGAAGAACGTGACCATCAACGAGCCCTTCTTCTCGGGACATTTTCCCGGGCACCCCATCATGCCGGGGGTTCTGATCGTCGAGGGAATGGCCCAGACGGGGGGGCTGATGCTGATGAACGAGGTGTCGGAATCGTCGAGCAAGGTCGTGTACTTCATGTCGATGAACGACGTGAAGTTCCGACGGCCCGTCCGGCCGGGGGATGCTCTTCTGTTCGACATGGAAATGCTTCAGTTCAGGGGTCGGGTCTGTCGACTCAAGGGAATCGCCACGGTGGATGACCAGGTCGTCGCCGAGGCGACGCTGATGGCACAGGTCGTCGATCGGTGAAGCTGGGGCCGGTCACACTTGGAGATGGCGTTCACCCGACCGCCATCGTCAGCCCCGAGGCCGAACTCGCCACCGGCGTCCAGGTCGGGCCTGGAGCGGTGATCGGACCCGGGGTGCAAATCGCTTCAGGTGTCATCATCGGTGCCTACGCCGTGATCGACAAGGACACCTACATCGGAGCAAACTCGCGGATCTTCCACGGAGCCATCGTCGGTGCCGACCCGCAGGACCTGAAGTACGCGGGGGAGCCGACGCGATTGGAGGTCGGAGAGGGAACGACGATCCGCGAGTTCTGTTCGCTGCATCGAGGCACGGTGGCCACTGGCCTGACCCGGATCGGCTCCGACTGCCTTCTGATGACCGGTTGCCACGTGGCACATGACTGCAGGGTGGGCGACAACGTCGTGCTGGCGAATGGTGCGGCGATTGGCGGACACGTGGAAATCGGCGACTGGGCGATTCTCGGAGGGCTGGCCGGAGTGCATCAGTTCTGCCGCATCGGAGAGCATGCCTTCGTCGGAGGTGCCGCGTAGATCACGCAGGACATTCCGCCGTTCGTCCTGGCTGACGGAAATCCGTGCAGGCTCCGGGCCATCAACGTTATCGGCCTTCAGCGGCGTGGATTCAGTCGCGAAGCGATCGATGGGCTTCGCGACGCCTTTCGAATGCTGTTCAGGAACCGGCAGCTGAATCTTGGACAGGCGCTGGCGCTGGCTCAGCTCGAGGCCAGAGAGGGTCTCGATACGAGTGTCGCGTCGCTCGTCGCCTATATTCGCGAGAGCGAGCGAGGCATTCACACGTGAAGCATCTTCGATTCGGGGTCGTCGGCACCGGACACCTGGGCAGTGCGCACGCGCGAATTCTCGACGAGATGCCGGATGTGGAGCTCGCGGGTGTCCACGATGCCGTCGCCGCCACGGGTGCCGCGCTGGCCGAGCGCCTCGGAACGACCCACTTCGGCGACCTGGCCACGCTTCTCGAGCACACCGATGCCGTAGTCGTGGCGGTCACGACGTCGGCCCACCACCCGGTTGCCGTGGCGGCACTCGAGTCCGGGAACCACGTGCTGGTGGAGAAGCCTCTCACTCCGACGATCGAAGAGGCCGACGACCTGATCGAGAGGGCCGACGTGAACGGTCTCTTTCTCGGGGTGGGACATGTGGAGCGCTTCAATCCGGCCATTCGAGCCTGCCGACCCTATCTGAAGAATCCCCGGTTCCTGGCCTGCCAGCGCCTTGCGACGTTCCAGCCCCGCGGAACGGACGTTCCGGTCATGCTCGACCTGATGATCCACGACATCGATCTGGTGCTCGGGCTCGTCGAGAGTGAGGTGGAATCGGTGCACGCCATCGGAGTTCCGCTGCTCACCGACTCCGTCGACATGGCGAACGCCCGGATCGTCTTCGTCAATGGAGCCGTCGCCGACATCAGCGCGAGTCGTGCCTCGGCCGTACGATCGCGTGAACTGAGGCTGTTCCAGTCTTCGGGCTACTTCAGCCTCGACCTGGCGGCCGGTCGGGGAGAGTATCTCCGGCGGAGAGCCGAAGTGGACCCGGCCGAGGTGTTCCGGGCGGGTGGCGCTCCCGAGCTCTCCCTCGCGACGATCGTGGAACGGGTACCGCTCCAGTCCGAACCGGCCGAGCCGCTTCGACTCGAGCTCGAAGCATTCCGCGACGTGATTCTCGGAAGACCGAGCGATGCGGCGACGGCACGCGACGGACGGGCCGCTCTCCAGGTCGCCCTGCGCATTGGACACGAAATCGAGCGATCCGCCCATGTCCCTGCATGAGATTCGCGAAGAACGCAAGAAACTGGGTTCGGGTACCAAGCGAGGCCCGCGGACGATCACGCTCATCCTTCTCCTGGTGCTGGTCATCCTGCTGATCGGCTACCTCGATCGTGTCGGATAGACCCACGATTTTTCTCTCTGCTGGGGAAGCTTCCGGAGACCAGCATGGAGCCGAACTCGCCAGATCCCTGCTTCGGCAGCTTCCCGATGTCCGGCTCGTGGGGCTCGGCGGCAGCGAAATGGAAGAGGCTGGGGTAGATCTGATCGCCGGCCTGGACCGACTGGCGATTCTGGGATTCGCCGAAGTGCTCCGTCACCTTCCGGACATGCTGAGGCTGCGCAAGGAGGTCCGCGAGCGATTCGCCAGAGAACCCGTAGACCTCTTCGTGCCGATCGACTACCCGGGCTTCAACCTGCCGATGGCGAAGTGGGCGCACCGGCGAGGCACACCGGTCGTCTACTATATCGCGCCGCAGGTGTGGGCCTGGCATGAATCGCGGGCGAGGCGGCTCGCCGAAGTGTCCGACGAGGTCTGCGTGGTCCTCCCCTTCGAGGAAGAGTTCCTTCGTCGATACGGGGCGAACGTCCGGTTCGTCGGCCATCCACTTCTCGATCGAATCGAGCCATTCGGCCGCGAGAACCCGGTCGGCAGGCCTCCGGCGGAAGAGGACTCCACGGTGCCGGAATCGGATTCGGAACGGAGGGTTCTCGGTCTCTTTCCGGGGTCTCGACAGCAGGAGGTCCGGCGCATGCTGCCGGTGTTTCTCGAAGCGGCCGCGCAGATCTCGGCCACGCGACCGGACGTGCAGGTGCGCGTGGCTCGGTCCCGGGACCTTCCGGCCTCTCTCTTCGCTGCCTGTCCGCCAGGCACCGTTTCGACACCCGAAGAGGTGGTCGCCTCAGCGACGGCGGCGATCACCAAGTCGGGAACGATCACTCTGCAGCTGGCTCTGGGCGGTGTGCCGATGGTCGTCGGCTACCGCGTGAATCGCGGCACTGCCATGCTGGCGCGCCGACTGCTCCGCATTCCGCACATCGCCCTCGTGAACCTCGTCGCCGAACGAGAAGTGGTTCCCGAGCGCGTGCAGGAGCGGATGACGGGCGACGAGCTCGCCGATGCCGTGCGTCCCTTTCTCGACACCGGATCGCCGCAGCGTCGAGAGGTCCTCGGTGACCTGGCTTTCGTACGGTCGCGGCTCGGCGAGCCGGGAGCCGCGGATCGGGTCGCCCGGCGGTGCGTCAGGGCGCTGGATCGGGCGGGCGAGGCGGTCTCTTGAATCCACTCCTGCAACGTTGGGCCATAGGAATCGCGCCCGGCATTCTCCGATCACTCGCGGCCTCCTGGCGGTTCGGCGAGGTCGGGGCGACCGATGGCAGTGTGGGACCGCCGAAGCGACGCGCCAGGAGGGAGATCTACTCGCTCTGGCATCAACATCTCCTGATGCTGATGTTGAGGCATCGAGATGAGGAGATCGCGGTCATGATCTCGCGGAGTCGGGACGGCGAGTTTGCAGCGCCGGTCGTGGAACGCCTCGGATTTCAGGTCGTTCGGGGCTCCAGCAGCAGAGGAGGAAGCCGGGCCCTCGAAGAAATGACTCAGGCGGCGGACGCGGGTCGCGCGCTCGCCCTGACGGTGGACGGTCCGCGCGGCCCTGCCCGGCACTCGAAGCCGGGGGCCGTGCTCATCGCCTCCCGAGCCGGAATCCCCCTGGTCCCGGTGGTCGCAATTCCGGCCTCCGCCCGCTGCCTCGACAGCTGGGATCGTTTTCTCGTACCGTACCCCCGGTCTCGGGTTTTCGTCGCCTACGGCGAGCCGATATCGATTCCCGCCTCGGTCGCGCCCGGGGACGTGCGAGACTGGCAGCGGACGCTGGATGCACGGCTCGAGTCACTGGT
Source organism: Gemmatimonadota bacterium (assembly GCA_037382625.1). Classification (GTDB taxonomy): domain Bacteria; phylum Gemmatimonadota; class Gemmatimonadetes; order Palauibacterales; family Palauibacteraceae; genus Carthagonibacter. The sequence goes on from JARRPS010000076.1 coordinate 5,911, forward strand.
CGATCTGTGCGAGTCGGTCGCGCAGCGGCGCTGGCCGAAGCACCGGCCGGCATGACCGGGCCCCGTATCGGCCTTCGGGGCGAACTGGAGCGCCGGATACGCGACGCCTGGAGTGACGGACCCGGCGTCGGGATGAGTATCGCGTCGGCGATCTATGCACTGGCGCACGATGGCCGTGACCTGCTCTACGACGCCGGAGTTCTTCACGGAAGGCGCGTGAGCGTTCCCGTGATCTCTATTGGAGGTCTTACCTCCGGCGGAAGCGGCAAGACCCCCGTATCCGCTGCCATCGCCGGATGGCTGCTCGAAGGAGGGCGTCGTCCGGCGCTCATCACGGGCGGAGTACCGGACGAGGCGGAAGTTCAGAGACTTCTGAACCCGGACGTGCTGGTAGAAGACGACAGGGATCGGAGAGGGGCGATCGTGCGTGCCGTGGCAATGGGAGCCCGTTGCATAGTCCTGGACTCGGGATTTCAGCATCGACGAATCCGCTCCGATCTCCAGGTCGTCTGCATCGATACTCTCAGTGCATCGATGACGGCCCGGAGACGGCTCCCTGCGGGCCCTTTCCGCGAGCGATGGTCCAGTCTCGATCGGGCCGACGCCATCGTACTCGTGCACCGGGGCCGCGCGGAAGAGCCGGCCGTGCAGAAGCTCGAAGACGAGATCCGGCGCGCCTCGCCTCGCGCGCTGCTCGTTTCCTGTCGCCTCCAGGCGAACGGGTTTCGACCGGCGAATCAACTGGCCGAGGGAAGGGAACCGAGCACGGAATGCGTGGCGGTAGCGGGCGTCATGTGGCCGGAGCCGTTCTTCAACACGGTCGACGGGCTCGGCCTGAATCCTGCCGGCCGGATGGCGTTTCGGGATCACGAACCTTTCGGGCCGCTGGAACTCGAGCGGATTCGTGCCGGCGGCACCGGAGTCGTCTGCACCTTGAAGGATGCCGTCAAGCTCGGCCCTCTCTTCGCCGGCGACCGTCCCGTATGGTATCTGGAGGAACGAGCCGTGTGGGGAGAGGGGGAGCGTCGGCTCCGAAGCGGAGTTCTGCGCACGGCCAGGGCCGGACTCGGCCTGGCGGCACAGCTCGGGCCCCCGGGAGAAGAGAAATGAACGGATCGGAGCGAACACGGACGGACGTACTGGTCGTCGGGAGCGGAATCGCCGGTCTCAGTTTCGCGCTGAAGGCGGCTGCGTATGCCGATGTGCTGGTGGCGACGAAGAAGGAGAGAGTCGAGTCCAACACCAACTATGCCCAGGGCGGGGTCGCTGCCGTATTCGATCCGGGTGACTCACCCGATCTGCACCTGTCGGACACGCTCGTCGCCGGGGCGGGGCTCTGTCACCTGCGGGCCGTCGAGGAGCTCGTCCGCGAGGGTCCCGATCGAATCCGGGAGCTGATCGCCTGGGGCGTACAATTCACGCGCGAAGAGGACCGCTTCGCCCTCGGCAGGGAAGCGGGGCACAGCCGGCGACGGATTCTGCATGCCGCCGATCTCACCGGTCGGGAAATCGAGCGCGCACTCCTGGCCGCCGTCGCGGCCGAACCCCGAATCCGGGTGCTGGAAGACCATGTCGTCTGGTCCTTGCAGACGGCGCAGGATCCCATGTCCCAGCGAAGCCGTTGCTCGGGTGCGCTGATTCTGGACGTTCACGGAGGCCGCTGGATTCAGGTGGACGCCAGGGCCGTCGTCCTGGCCGCCGGCGGTTGCGCCTACCTCTACCAGCACACGACCAATCCAGCGATCGCCACTGGCGACGGCATAGCGATGGGATACGCCGCTGGGGCTGCCGTGGCAAACCTCGAATTCGTTCAGTTCCATCCAACTGCGCTCTATCCAGCCGAATCCCGGGCCCAGCTGATATCCGAGGCGGTCCGGGGAGAGGGCGCGGTTCTCAGACGACTCGACGGGAGCACCTTCATGGAGACGTATCACCCGGCCGGATCTCTCGCCCCGCGGGACATCGTCGCCCGGGCGATAGACGCGGAGATGAAGGCCTCGGGTGATCCACACGTGCTCCTGGACGTTTCCGAGATCCCGGCCGACCGGGTGCTCGAGCGGTTCCCTTTCATCCGGAGCGTCTGTCTGGAGAAAGGGATCGACATCCCCTCCGATCCCATCCCCGTGGTGCCTGCCGCGCACTACCAGTGCGGCGGACTCCTGACCGACTGGGATGGACGAACTTCGCTGGCCGGGCTCTTCGCCGCGGGCGAGATCGCCTGCACCGGCGTGCACGGGGCCAACCGCCTGGCGTCGAATTCGCTCCTCGAAGCAGTCGTCTTCGCCCACAGGGCAGCGAAGCGTCTGCGGCGAGACCTGGTAGAGCTGACGGCTCCGGTCGAACAGGAGATTCCGATTCCGGAGCTCGGGCAGGAGGGACAGGAGCCGACCGATGTCGAGAACCGGATCCGATCCCTGATGTGGGAAAACGTCGGGATCGTGCGATCCGACGAGCGACTCGAGAGGGCGCGCGAGGCGCTGGACCATCTGTCGGAGCGTCCGATCGCTCGGGACGGAACCGGACCCGGAGGATTCCGTGCTCGCCAGATCGAGTTCATGCGGGATGTCGCGACGCTGATCGTGCGTTCGGCACAGCGGCGAAGAGAGAGCCGCGGTTTGCACTTCACGGAGAGCCACCCGTATCGCGACAACGAACGATTTCTGCGCGACACGGTGCTCGTTCGTTGAGTCTGCGAATCGTGGTGCTGAGCGTAGGAGCTCCCCGTATGCCCGGCATCGCCGACGCGATCCGTGAGTACGAGGGTCGCCTCTCCCACTATTTCGGATATGAATCCGTGATCGTCGATCCCAGGAAGTCGGGGGGTCGGGACCCGGACAGCTCCCGATCGCAGGAAGGAGCTCACCTGCTTCGACGCTTTCCCGATACCCTTGAGACCTTCGCCCTCACTCGCTCCGGGAGGGCGATCAGCTCTCGCGAACTCGCCGACCGTCTCGGGGAGATGGCGACGTATGGCAAGCCGGGCGCCGCCTTCGTCATCGGAGGTGCCTTCGGGCTCGATCCGTCGGTGATCGAGCGCTGCGATCGACGCCTGTCGCTCTCTCCCATGACGCTGCCTCACGACCTGGCCCGGCTGGTCCTGACCGAACAATTGTACCGCGCCGGCACCCTGCTGCGAGGTGAACCTTACCACAAGGCGGGCCGAGCGTGACGCGTGCAGCGGATGCCACGCCGAGGGACTGGTTCCGGGCCTGGTTCGGAGATGAGTATCTCGCCATCTATCCGCACCGTGATATCGAGGAGGCCCGACGGGCCGTCCGCCTCTACCTCGACCGGGTGCCTCCGCCCCCGGGGTCCGTTCTCGATCTCGCGTGCGGAGCCGGTCGACACCTCCGCGAGCTGCTGGCGGCGGGTGTCCACGCGGCAGGTCTGGACCTCTCGATCACGCTGCTCGAGCGTGCTCGCGAAGAGAGTCCGAAGGCGCAGCTGGTCAGGGGCGACATGAGACGCCTGCCTTTCGTCGAAGGGAGTTTCGCCGGACTCACGAGCTTCTTCACGTCGTTCGGCTATTTCGCGACCCGCGACCAGGATCGGGTCGCCGCGACGGAAATGAGGCGCGTGCTGCGGCCGGGCGGCAGTTTCATGCTCGACTTCCTGAACGCCGACCGGGTCCGCCGGGAACTCGTTCCGAGCGAGTCGGGACGGATTCGCGGATACGACGTGAGCGTCGCTCGAGAGATCCAGGACGACACTGTGGTGAAAACGATTACCCTGAACGCCGACGAAGGGGACGAGGTGCGCCGGTACCAGGAGCGGGTACGCCTCTATGAAGCGGGCCAGCTCACTCAGTTGCTGCGGGAGGCGGGGCTGGAGACGCAACTTCGATTCGGAGACTACGAGGATGCGGAATTCGATTCGAGCTCGGCCCGACTGATCCTCGCGGGTGTGGCCGCGTGAACGGGGGTCCGGTCACTGGACTCCGATTCCGGAGGCTCCGGGCCGGGCCGCCGGCCACCGTGGCCGGCGACCTGGAGGACGGTGTCGGCCAGGCCGGGCGGCTTCTGCACCCGGCCGGAACGGAAGCGGCGATCGTTGCTGGCAAGAGGGCCCGCATCGGAAGCGCTCCTTTCGAAACGACCACCGCCGTGGCGGCCGAAAAGCTCGAAGCGATCCTGGACGGCCGGGGAGTCCTCGTCAGCACGGGCCAGCAGCCGGGTTTGTTCCTCGGCCCGCTCTTCACCCTGTACAAGATCCTCACGGCGGCTTCCCATGCGAGGCGCATCGAGGTCGCCACCGGGCGGCCCGCACTCGCCAGCTTCTGGATCGCCGGCGACGATCACGACTGGAAGGAAGTCGGCACGGCGAGCCTGGTCGACAGGGCCGGCGTGCTGCACCGCTTCGTTCTGGAGCCCGAGGCGTACGAGGCGGAGCGGGGCGTCGGACAGGCCACGCTCGGACGTCGAATCGAGCCGATACTCGCCGGTTTTCTCGAGGCGGCCGGCGAATCGGAGTTCGCTGCGGAAGTCTCCGAGATCCTGCGGTCGGCGTACAGGCCGGATGCGACGATGTCCGGTGCGTTCCGGGAAGCTCTCAAGTCTCTGCTCGCCGGCGTCGATGTCGCACTCTTCGATCCCTCGCACCCGGAGGCTCGCCGGGCCTCGATCCCGTTTCTCACCTCGCTGCTCAGACAGCCGGAGGCGGTCTCGGCGGCGCTCGCGTCGGGATCGGCACGCCTGGAGGAGGCGGGGTACGAGATTCAGTTGCGCCCACCTCCGGCTGGGTCTCAAGTCTTCTACGACGACGGACGAAGCCGAGCACACCTGATCGGCGAGGCAGCGGGGTTCCGTCACGGAAGGGCAGGGCAATGGCGGTCGACCGAAGACTGGGTCTCCCTTCTCGAGTCCGACCCTTCGCGGTTCAGCCCGGCGGCCGCGACTCGCCCCTTGCTGGAGTCGGTACTGCTCCCGGTGGCCCGAACGATACTGGGACCTGGAGAATTGGCATACTGGGCCCAG